>NZ_JACHYW010000010.1:0-219057 GCF_014193145.1 Rhizobium sp. BK060 | reverse complement strand
TACCTCGCCTAAGATACGTCGCTAACGACGTCGTTAAGGACGTGTCTTAGGCCATCAAGGCGCTATTCGGCAGGCGGTGCCAATCGGGTGCTTACGGTTCGACAGCATGCGGGCATTTCTTTCCGAAAGCTGCGAGGTCTCTCGTTCTAACGAACGTCTCCTGGAAATAGCACCGAAGGGTGTCTCTAAGGGCGACGGAGCGCGCCGCCTAGCGGCTCACCTCAAACTGGACCGGCAGCATTGCGTCGCGGCCGGGGATGCGGAGAACGGCCTGAGTCTCTTACGTTGGGCTAGCACCGCCGTCACGGTGGGCAACGCGATCACGAGCATCAAGGAGATTTCGGAGTACATTGGCGCGCCGGCAGATGACGGAGGGATGGCGGGGGTGGTGAGATGGCTCCTCGACAGGACCGATCCCATCTCGGCTTCTAACCAAGCGGTTCTCAAGCCGTGATTCCCTTGCATTGAAAGTCAGGTTCGCCATTCGCCCTTTGCGAGATCCGCAATGTTTCTGTACCGCACTACGTCCTGCGGAAAGAAGTCCGGAGCGTCGTCGGCAACGATGGCAAGAAAGGGTATTCCCAGCTCTACCGCAGCGTCGAATTCCGTGCGGGAGTCGCCGATCGCAAGAATCGAATGCGGCGCGTTATGGCCCTGCTCCATAATACGACGAAATTCATCGATCTTCGTCTTGGGCGAGCCCGCAGCCGAGACAAAGAACTGGCTGAGATCCCGGTCTTCTAAGACCGTCAAGAGATCGATTTCCGGCATGCCCGAAACGATATGTAGGGGAAGCCTCCCTCTGAGTACTGCAAGTAGTTCGCGAGCACCTTCGACGAACGGAGCATCGCGCATCCCTTGTTCCACAATCGCCCCGAACCGTTCGCACAGTAGCTCAATGCGGTGAGCGTCAACTCGTCTGCCGAAGACGTGAGCTTCAAAATACTCAAACTTCTGCTTCCGGCCTATGCCGCCGTGGCGCTCTTGGTAGTCGATGACCTGCCGGATTTTCTCTTCGCTCTCGCCCTGGTAGCACAGGGCGAATGCATCGGTCTTGCTTCGCGCTGTATCGAGTATAACCCCGTCGAAATCGAATATGATCGCTTCGGGTAGCTTCTTAAAATCAATCGTCAGCATCTTTGATTCCGGAAAGAGCGCGGGTGGCGGAGACCCGCCACCCGCTATGGCCGCTGTCAGCAAAGCTTCAAGACGGCCGTCGCCCGCCGCTGGGAGGTCAGCTTGCGGTATGAGGCAACGCATGGGCGCGTTTGCCAACTTTTATGAAGATTGACTTGACTTCGGTGTATTCGAGCAAGCCGTCGAGCCCGTTCTCTCGGCCCACACCGCTCTCTTTGTAGCCGCCGAAAGGCATCTGCACCGAGGTCTCGAGGAATGTGTTCACGGAGACCGTGCCGCTCTTCAGTTCACGCGACACCTGGATTGCCTTGTCGATATCTTTGGTCCAGAGCCCGTTGCCAAGACCATAATTGGTGTCATTGGCCAATACGATAGCCTCCGATACCGTTTTGAATGTCGTTACGGCAAGTACGGGTCCGAAAATCTCCTCCCGGAAGATCTTCATCCCAGGTGTGACATTTGAGAAAATGGTTGGAGCTACGTAGTAGCCCCGCCCGAACGGGGCATCGGTTAGCCTGTTTCCGCCCAGTTCAAGTCTTGCGCCCTCATCCAAGCCAGATTGAATGTAGTCAAGGACCTTTTCCATGTGCTGCTCATGGATCAGCGCTCCCAAATCGGCTTCCGGGTCCTCCGGCAGTCCGATTCGGATCCTCTTCGACCGTTCGACAAGTTTAGAAACGAACTCCCCGGCGATCGATTCTTCGATCAGCAGCCGAGTTCCCTGGACGCACTCCTCGCCTTGATTGAGAATGTAACCGAAGAGCACTCCGTCTAGAGCAGCATCGATATCCGCGTCAGCGAACACCACGTTGGCTGCTTTCCCGCCGAGCTCGAGACCAACCCGTTTCATTTGTTCAGCGGCGCGCGCCGCGATGCGCTTGCCTACCGCAGTGGAGCCGGTAAACGAAATCATGTCGACCCCGCGATGCCCTGTCAGCGCCTCCCCCACTGTTTTTCCCGAGCCTGTTACCACGTTGATAACGCCGTCTGGGATACCCGCCTCCTTCGCGAGCGCAGCGATCTCCAGCGTTGTGCTGGAAGTAAGCTCGGACGGCTTTATGACAACGGTACAACCCGCTGCCAGCGCGTATGGAAGCTTTTGGAAAAGCGTAACGAGAGGAAAATTCCACGGGGTAATCATTCCGATGACGCCGCGCGGTTCCCGAACGATCAGGCCAAGGTTGGCATCGCCGGCATGATTGACGAGATCGCTGGGAATCTGCCAGGCAAGAGCTGCCGCGTAACGCGCGAGTTCGATGGACCACTCCGTTTCGCCCCGTCCAAATCGTACTGGCTTGCCGACTTCTTCGGCCTCCATCCTGGCCAGCTTCTCGGTATCGCGGACAAGCAAGTCGATCCACCGCCCAATAGCCTTTCCGCGCTCAGACCCCGGAAGAGCGGACCAGACCGAACGATCGTCGAAGGCCCTTCTCGCAGCCTGAACCGCTAGATCGACTTCTTTCTCTCCGCTATCAGCAAATCGCGCCAGCAGCTCGCCGTTCGCCGGGGATCTACGTTCCACGCTCGACGCGCCTCTTAGCCAGGCCCCTTCAATCCAGTTCCCATAATCGCGGACGTTCGTCATCTTGTCTCCTTCTCGATTTGCTTTTTGTTATTGGCGGACTGCAACATCATCGTTCGCGACTACCCTAAGCAGGTCCGGCGGCGCGATTATGCCGATGCTATCTCCGGCCCTGACCTGCGTTCTGTCAGTTACGATAACGAACCGGATGTCGCCGACACTGACGTAAACATTCGTCGTCTGCCCAAGCGGTTCGACCAGCTCGACAAGGGCTTCGGTCGCACCGGAGCTACCCGGTGCCGTGACAACGAGGTGCTCCGGGCGAATTCCCAGAAGCAATCCTCCGTTCGAGTCCACTACTCGCGAGGCGAATGCACGCTCCTCCTCGCTGAGCGAGTGGGCGAAGGCTGGAATGACGCATGTAACGGCCGCGCCCTGCTTAAGCGTTGCGGGAAACAGATTCATAGGCGGGGAGCCGATGAACTCGGCGACAAACCGCGTTTTAGGACGATCGTAGACCTCGAGTGGCGAGGCGACCTGAACCATGTTTCCCTTGCTCATGACTGCAATTCGATCAGCCATCGCCATCGCTTCAATCTGGTCATGAGTGACGTAGATCGTCGTGATCCCCAGGCTGGTCACGAGCTTCTTGATCTCGGTGCGCATGACGGCTCGCAGTTTCGCGTCGAGATTGGAAAGGGGCTCATCCATAAGAAAGACTTTAGGATTTCGGACCAACGCTCGCGCGAGGGAAACGCGCTGACGTTGGCCGCCGGAAAGCTGCGAAGGCTTGCGCTGCAGATATTCGTGCAAACCTAGCTTCTCGGCGGTTTCCTCCACTTTTCGCCTACGGCTCCGTTCATCTACCTTGCGGATCCTAAGCGGAAACTCAATGTTCTTGAACACGGTCATATTGGGGTAGAGGCCGTAATCTTGAAATGCCATGGCGATGTCGCGGTGGCGCGGCTCGGCGTAGGTCATGTCCGCGCCATTGATGCTGATACGTCCGGAGGTGGGGAGCTCAAGCCCCGCAACCATTCTCAACGTGGTCGTCTTGCCGCAGCCCGACGGACCGAGCATACAGAAGAACTCGCCGTCCTTGATGTCGACAGACACGCCGTTCACGACCTTGAGTGGTCCGAACTGCTTGGTAACTGTATCGATATGAATAGCCATATTGGGGCTCCTTAACCTTTGACCGCGCCTAGTGTCAGCCCTCGGACAAGGTACCGTTGCATTAGGAGGACGAGGACGACTACCGGGAGCGACATCACGACTCCAGCGGCCGAGGCGAGACCCCAGGCAATAGCCTTGGGCTTAATTGCATTGGCTGCGATCACCGGAAGTGTCTTAGCCTCCTGGGACGTCAGCATGCTTGCAAGCAGGAATTCGTTCCAAGCAAACATAAAGACAATGACCATCGTAGCCGCCAAACCCGGAAGTAGGAGCGGCAGCGTAACGCGCCAGAAGGTTTCGAACCTGCTGCAGCCGTCGATCATTGCGGCCTCCTCGATGGACTGGGGGATGTCCTGGATGAACACCCGCATGACCCAGACGACGAAAGGCAAGCCCGATAGCGCATAGGCGGCGGTCAGAAGCCACGGCGTGTCGAAAACACCCAGTTGGCGAGCGATGATGAACATCGGAATCACCGACACGATAGGGGGCAGCATTCGAATTGAAAGGATTTCGAACGCAAGGAACTCCTTCCCTTTTAGTGGGAAGCGAGCGAGTGCGTAGGCTGCCATCGTACCTGCGGCCATGGCTACACACGTTGACAAGCCTACGATCAAGGCGCTGTTGACCAGCGCATCCCAGGCGTTCAACTCCGTAAACAGCTGCTTGTAGTTGTCGAGAACCGGCGTAAACGACCAGACCGGAGGAAAGGCCGAAATGTCGACCTCTGACTTGAAGGATGACGAGGCCATCCAGTAGATGGGAAACGCGAAGAATGCCGCGGCCGCGATAGCTGTCAGGTACGCGGCCGAGTCGCCGACGCCTTTTTTTATCAGTCTTACATTGGGCATCTCACGCTCCTATCGGCTTTCTTTGTCAGCAACCAACTTGAGAAAGCCGGTCACGTTAACGAAGACGATGACGATCAGGAGGATGATGACGAGGGCGATCCAAGAAAGCGCCGAGCCATATCCAAGATCGAAAATTCGGAAGTTCACGCGTTGCAGATACACGCTTAGCAAGTCGGTCGCGAAATCGGGCCCGCCCCGCGTGATTATGTAAACCGTGTCGTAAGTTCTGAATGCGTCAACGATGCGCAGCAACGTGGCGATTACAATGACAGGCTTCAGCATCGGGAGGGTTACGTTGAGGAAGGTGCTTACATGACCCGCACCATCGATCTGCGCGGCCTCGAACGGGCTGCGCGGTAGCGATCGGAGTCCCGCGAATATGATAATGAACATGAACGGGGTCCATTGCCAGACGTCGACAAGGATGACGGACGCGAGAGCTCCGCTAGGCGATCCCGCCCAGGCAAGGCCGGGGAAACCGATCAACGACAACAGGTAGTTCAATATCCCTAGATCGGGCATCATCATCGTGCGCCAAACGATGCCGACCGCGATTGGTGTTATCAGCATCGGGATAAGGAGGAACGTACGCAAGAACAAGAACCCTGGCCTGTTCCGATTGAAAAGAAGCGCAAGCAGAACCGCCAGCGTCAGTGAAGCGGTTACGCTGATGGCGGTGAACAAAAGCGTCAGACCGACGGAGTGCCAGAATTGGCCGTCACTGAACGCCCGCGCGTAGTTCCCGAATCCAATCAACGAATAGCTGGTGCCGAAGGTCGGATTGTAGTTAGTCAGCGAAATGTAAAGCGAGTGTAGCAGCGGGTACAGGCCCACAACGTTCATTATAATGAGCGTAGGCGCAAGAAGCAGGCGGGGAACGTTCTTTTCCCCTGCCCTGACCGCTTTCGTCGCACTCAGCGCTGATGGAGGCATCGCGATCGAGCCAGCCTTAGCCATATAGGTTTACCTCATAAATGAGTCACGGCGCGATGCGCCGTGACTGGGATGAGTGACTACGAACGGATCACGGATGCCAGAGCCTTCTCGGCGTCTTCCATTGCTTCCTGCGGAGCTTTACGTCCATTGACCCCGGCGAGAATGTTCTCGTACAGGATACGCTGAACTTCGACCGCGTTGGTCAGGCGGTAAGGAGGAATACTGACGGACGTTGTGCCTCTGGCCTTGAAATCACGGAACGCCTGCAGCATCGGCACTTTCGCAAGGACTTCGTCGCTGTCGATGTCAGATTGCAGGCACAGCGAGGACTCGCCGCCTTCGCGGAAGAGCTTGTATGCCTCTCCATCGCTCATCCATTTCAGGAACTTGTATGCTTCCACCTTGTTCTCGGAAGCCGCATTGATGAGAATCGACCACCCGCCGATCATCTGCTGCTGATATTTTTCGGTCGGGGAAACCGTATATCCGAATTTGCCTTTGTTAGGTCCATCCTCGATCCCAACGATAACGTCGGACCAGGTTACCATCATTGCCGCCTTGCCCTGTTGCATGGCGGAGGAGCCTTCCGCGTAGTCGAAGCCGTCTACACCTTTCGGGCAGAACGGCAACACTTCGCGAAGGCGTTCGATTGCGCGCGCACCTTGGCCTTCCGAATTGAAAACCATCTTGTTGTTGTCGTCGAGAACGCCGTCGTCCTGAGGCTCGATCTTTGTCATGCCCATGAGGCGGCTTCCCCAGTCACCACTGGCGTGGGCATCCTGACCGCCAAGCATCAATACATTCCCGGCGACTTCATCGGAGTGCAACTTCTGAGCGGCATCACGATACTCGTCCCAAGTTTCGGGAACCTTGGTGATGCCCGCCTTCTCGAAAAGGTCCTTTCGGTACACGAATACCGGGGTGGTCATCACCAATGGAAGACCCCATCGCTTGCCCTCGAATTCGGTGTAGGTCGTCGAAGCCGCGGCAAGCTTCCCTACAGATATTTCCGGTAGAGACGGATCTTTAGCGCGTATGTCTTCGAAAGCGCTTGCCCAACCGTTGCGGAGCGGCTGGCGGATCCAGAGGTTATCGGTGGTGAAGATATCGAACGTGCTCGATCCCTGGCTCAGTTCGATCAGTAGCTTTTCGTAATGGGCTTCGTATGGGTTGGATTCGCCGGTCACCTTAGCGGCATTGTAGGCCTTGGCGACGCTATCTGTGAGGACGTTCGACCACGCTACGTTGCTGTTTAGAATATTGATGCCAGTCGCCGCCGCAACGCTACGGCCTGCCGGAAGTAGCGCGTAAGCCGCAGCGCCCGCCGCGAGCGTTCTCATCAATGCACGGCGCGATAATTCGCTAGAAAGTGGGCCTTGCTTCATGACAGTTCCCTCATTTTTCGTGGATTTACCCAGTCATTTTGACAATCTTCGAGTAAACGTTTACACAGAAACACTCGCGTTTAGCTTTGTCAATCCGGTTTTTGTGGACGCCTTAGGCTTGGAGAAATATAAAACGATTAGGGTCGAGCACCTTGTGCCATCCAATATGCAGGAGTCGCGAACCAGAATGAAGAAAACGCAAGAAAGCCCGCGCCGTGCGACGATTCATGATGTGGCCAAGTCAGCACAGGTATCCATTGCGACCGTGTCGCGCGTCCTCAACAAGCCGGACAACGTGAACCGCGATATGTATAAGCGCGTGATGGAGGCGGCCTTCCAGCTCGGTTACACGACCAATTCCGCGGGCAAGGCGCTGAAGATGGCGCGAACACGAACGATCGGCACATTGCTTCCCCGCTTGGACGATCCGATCTTCTCCGAGATAGCGCATGGCGTGCAGGAAGTACTGTACGCCCACGATTACGTCGGCTTCTTGCAGACGTCCGGCTACGACAACAGCAAGATCTTCGATGCCGTCTTCAAGCTCTTGAACCGCGGAGCCGAGGGGCTACTTGTATTCGGGAGAATAGATGACAAGCAACTCCTTGACTTTGCTAAAAAAAATCACGTTCCCATCATTCAGATCTACTCATATCTCGAGGGCAATGCGCTGCCATCTGTGGGGATCGATAACTATGACTCCTGCCGGAAGGTGGGCGAACTCATGCTACAACTCGGGCACCGCAATATCGCGTTGATCTCCGGACCGACGAAAGGCAACGATCGTCAACAGTCGCGCTTGAGCGCGTACGAAGACCTGATGCGCGCCCATGACCTCAAGACGACTGTTCAGGTCGTTCAGCCGGGTTACTCGATCAACGACGCGGGACAGGCGTTCAGGCGTATAATGGAACAAAGCCCTTCAACGACCGCTGTCATGTGCAACACTAACCTGCTGGCGTGCGGCGTGCTTGCCGAATGCAGGAAGATGGGGATCTCCGTTCCGTCGGACATATCGGTGTCAGGCTTTGAAGATGTTAGCTTCGCGCCCTTGCTTTACAGGCCGCTCACGACGCTCTCTGTTCCTTCCGGCGATATGGGCCGCTACGCTGCAAGAGCGATGATCGCGCACCTCGAAGAGGGCCAGACGCTGACCTCGATGCAGTTCGACACCAGCCTCATTGTAAGGGAGTCTATCTCGAAGGCACCAGGTGGCTCAAACAGAGCCGCTTGACGGTTTTCGAGAAAACGTTTACTCGTCTTGGTCGCTGCATGTATGGGTGATGCGCCCGGCGACCTAGAGGTGACGAGAAATGCGTTTCAGCAAAATGGTGACAGTCGTAGGCGCACACGCGGCTGGCGAGCTCAACGAGGTCATCACTGGCGGCGTTCTGCCTCCTCCGGGAGACACGATGTTCCAGAAGATGCAATATCTGGAAAAGCACGGCGACGAACTCCGGCAGTTTCTCCTCCACGAACCGCGCGGCAAGGTTACGCAATGCGTGAATCTCATCGTTCCGCCCACACGCGCCGACGCGGACGCGGGGTTCATCATCATGGAGTCGGAGTATTACGTGCCGATGTCCGGCACAAACACAATCTGCACTGCAACGGTATTGCTCGAGACCGGGATGGTACCGATGGTCGAACCGGTCACGGTACTTCACCTCGAAGCGCCAGCGGGCCTTGTCGAGGTAAGGGCTGACTGCAAGGAAGGGAAAGTACTGGGAGTGACGTTCTCGAACGTTCCGTCGTTCGTAATAGCTCTGGACAAGCCCGTGGAGGTCCCCGGTGTTGGAACGGTATCGGTGGACGTCGCATACGGCGGAATGATCTATGCCTTGGTCGACGCCACGGACCTCGGATACTCCCTGTCGCAAGACGAAGCTGCAGAACTTGTCGAGGTGGGCGAGAAGATAAAGCTGGCAGCGGCCGAACAAGTTCCGGCCGTTCACCCGGAAAATCCGGAAATACACACGATCAATCAAACGCTCTTCGCCGGCCCCATCCGGGTCGAGGGTGGCCTTAAGCGGTCGAAGAACACGGTCATCGTGTCACCCGGTAGGCATGATCGCTCGCCATGCGGTACGGGTACAAGCGCTCGTCTTGCTGTGATGCACGCCAAGGGCTTGATCGGCGTCGGAGAGAAGTTCGTTCACGAGTCGATCATCAACACCGAGTTCATTGGCGAGATCACCGAGACAACGTCCGTGGCAGGCCGCGCGGCAATTCGGCCGGCGATAACGGGAACTGCGTGGATATCCGCCTTCCACCAGTATGTTCTTGATCCAACCGATCCGTTCCCTACGGGCTACAGGCTCGGCGACACCTGGAAGATCCAGGATTAGAAAACATCGGTCGGGCCAATAGAGGTCCGATTCTCAATGCCCACGGTGTGGTTCTGAAAAGGTGAATTCGAATGGGGAAGATATCGGCAGCGCCGTCTCGCTCTACGTACGATTACGTGATCATCGGCTCTGGTTCTGCAGGTAGCGTGCTTGCGGGGAGGCTTGCGGAAGATGGAAAGAACACCGTACTCCTTCTCGAGGCGGGACCGTCGGATCAACACATCCACATCCGTATGCCCGCGGCGCTTCCGTTGCCCTTGGCTAACGACCGATTCAATTGGTTCTACAATTCCGAGCCAGAGCCGCACCTTAATAACCGTATCATCCTGGAGGCACGTGGACGCGTCCTGGGGGGCTCGTCATCGATCAACGGTATGAACTGGGTCCGGGGCAGTCCGTGGGACTATGACAACTGGGCGTCAATGGGCCTCGAAGGCTGGAGCTACAAGGACGTCCTCCCCTATTTCCGCCGGGCTGAGACCTCAGACAAAGGAAGCAACACATATCGCGGTGGGAAAGGTCCGATGAAGATCGAGACCTGCAAAGCAGACAGTCCGCTGTACCGCGCCTTCCTGAAAGCGGGGGAGCAAGCCGGCTATAAGTACATTGATGACCACAATGCCTATCGCCAGGAAGGAATGCACATCACTCAGCGAAACGTGGGGAATGGCATCCGGTGGAGCTCGTCGCAAGCGTACATCCACGCGCAGCCTCCTCAGCCCAATCTCGACGTTGTGGTCAAGGCGAAGGTCCTCAAAATCGAATTCGATGCGAAGCGTGCCGTCCGCGTCCGCGCTCGGATCGACGGGAAGCATTTTCCTGTCAATGTGGGAAAGGAAGTCCTACTGGCAGCTGGAGCTATCAATTCTCCACAATTGTTGATGCTTTCCGGAATCGGCGATGCGGAGGAACTTCGTAAACTTTCGATCCCGGTCGTTGCCGATCTCCCTGGTGTCGGCCGCGGACTGAAGGATCACGTGGCGGCTCCCGTCCAGTATCGCGCGACAAAGCCCGTCTCCGTTGTCAGCAAGCTGTCGCGGTTTGGGCGGTTAAAGCTCGGGCTTCAGTGGCTCGTGGCGAAGAAGGGTCTTGGCGCGACCAACTTCTTTGAGGTCGGTGGCTTTTTGCGCACGAACAATAAGCACCCGGTGCCCAATGTACAGTTGGAGTTCGTCCCGCTGATTGGCGAGATGCAACATGGCAGCGTGGCCCTTGAGAACGGCTTCCAGTATTTCTTCAGTCTGATGAGGCCAAGAAGCGAAGGAAGGGTCTGGCTTTCCAGCGCGGACCCAGATGTCGCCCCCAAGTTCGTCTTCAACTTCCTGGAGAACGAGGAGGACAGAAAAGAGGCGATCGAGGCCGTCAGAGCCATTCGTCACATTGTGGCGCAGAAAGCCTGGGACGAAGTCCGCGGCGAGGAGGTGACGCCAGGCAAAGCAGCCCAGTCCGATGAAGATATCCTGGCTTTTCTGCGCAAGGAAGCGGGAACCAACTATCATCCCTGCTGCACGTGCCGGATGGGCAACGACAAAATGGCGGTTGTCGATGCACACGCGAAGGTCCACGGCATCGATAACCTCCGGGTAATCGACGCGTCGATCATGCCAACGATCGTGAGCGGCAATCTCAACGCCCCAGTCATCATGATGGCCGAGAAATTGGCAGACGATATCCTCAGGAAGAGGATGCCTTCTGAGCCTGCTGAATATTATCTGCCCGCGTAGACCGGAGACCCTGAAAATGACGGATACTGCCCCCGAAAAAGGCGACATGCTCATACTTAGGCCTCAGGAAGGCAAGAACTTCTGGCAACCAGTGCCCGCTAACGGGCACATCTCGGTCAGGATCGCTCCGGGAATAGTGAACGTGGAAACGCCGTTCAGCCTCGGCACGCAGACGCTTCCTCCACAAGGTTGTGTAAGGGAGCACGCCCACCCGATCCACGACGAAGTCCTGCACTTTATCTCCGGCCGCGGGAAAGCCGTGGTCGAGGGCGTTGAATATGATGCGGAGCCAGGCGTCACAATCTTCGTTGGACGAAACCGCAGGCACAAATTCATCAATACCAGCACGGACCAAGAACTTCATTGGCTATGGTTCATTCAGCCCAATGGTCTTGAAGACTTCTTCGAGCAAATTGGTCGACCGATGGAGCCGGGTCAGCCCGATCCGACCCCGTTTCCCCGGCCTGACAACGTACTCGAGATCGAACAGCAGACTGCCTTTTCGGCTGGAAGCAAGGAATAGACCCTAGAAGGTTACAAATGCCTACTTTGATGGCATCAGATGGATGTCGGGTGACATACGATGTTTCCGGCGCTGGCGAAGCAATGCTTCTTATTCCCGGGCTCGGCGGCTCAGCCTCGTTCTGGAATGCCGTCGCCGCACGGCTGATCGACAATTATACAGTTATCCGCTTTGATCATAGAGGCACCGGTCGAAGCGACCGCCCGAATTTCAAAGGCAGCATCTCTCGGATCGCGCAAGACGCGAGGGAACTGCTAGGAGCAGTGGGGCACTCCAGTGCAACGATCGTCGGCCATTCGACGGGTGGAATGGTAGCTCAGTATCTCGCCCTGGACCACCCGGATACCGTTGCCCGTCTCGTGATCAGCGGCAGCTGGGAACAGCCGGATGCGCGATTTCGAGCGATGTTCGAGGCCCGGCTCCGGGTCTTGCTTGACGCCGGGCCACAAACCTACCAGACGCTGACGCACGCACTCGGCTACCCCGCCGCATACCTCGAAGATAATCGCCAAGACCTCCTCAGAACCGTTGAGGGTGCAGAAGCGGCGCTATCACCGCTCTCCGTCGCGGCAGGCAGAATCGAGATGTTGCTATCCGACCATCGCGCGTCGGAACTCGCTTCAATTCGTGCCCCGACGCTGATCATCGGCGCTACCGATGACGCGCTCGTGCCCTTCTACCACTCGCAGCGTCTTGCAACGCTCATTCCGAGCGCTCGCTTGGAGGCCTTGGACGGAGCTCATTTTTTCCCGAAGGTTCACCCGGACCGGTTCGTCAAAATCGTCCGGCAATTTGTGGAGTGCGCAGATGGTTGACGATCCGAAGAAGATCGCCGTTATCGGTTTCGGCGCGATGGCGCAAAGCTTGCTGGCGTCGCTCCGCCGGTCCAATTCGCGACTCGAAATCGGCGCAGCTTTGCTGCCCACGGAATTTAGAAATGGAACCGAGGATCAGCACGAGATCACTCTCCTCAGCTCTGCGGACGAACTGATCGCCTGGAAACCGTCTTTGGTGGTGGAATGCGCGGGACATCAAGCGGTACACACCTTGGTACCAGCGGTTCTGGAAGCGGGTGTAGATGTCGTTGTGGTTTCCATCGGCAGTCTTGCTGATCCGGGACTGTTGGAACGGCTTGAAGAATCCGCCAGACGAGGCAAAAGCCGAATGACCGTGGCGTCGGGAGCCGTTGGCGGCCTTGACGTCCTGAGATCAGCGAAGATCGCAGGGCTTGACGATGTTTCCTACACGGGGAGCAAGCCCCCGGGTGCCTGGAAGGGAACTCCTGCCGAGGAGGCTTTTGATCTAGGCTCCTTGCGCGAGAATACCGTAATCTTCGACGGGACTGCTGCAGACGCAGCGAGGCTCTACCCCAAGAACGCCAATGTCACGGCAGCCATCGCGCTTGCGGGAATCGGATTCGACGAAACCAAAGTCACCCTCACTGCTGACCCGGCTTCCTCG
Organism: Rhizobium sp. BK060; assembly: GCF_014193145.1. Taxonomy (NCBI): domain Bacteria; kingdom Pseudomonadati; phylum Pseudomonadota; class Alphaproteobacteria; order Hyphomicrobiales; family Rhizobiaceae; genus Rhizobium; species Rhizobium sp. BK060. The sequence goes on along the minus strand of NZ_JACHYW010000010.1, from coordinate 205,994 downwards.
AGCAACATCCATCGTGTCCAGGCGAGTGGTGCCTTCGGCCGCTTTTCGATCACGCTTGAGAACCGTCCGCTTCCCGACAATCCTAAAACTTCGTGGCTTGCGGCGCTGAGCGTCGAGCAAAGCATCGTACGCCACTTCCAGAACATCGAGCTTTAAGGAACCTAGCCATGCGTCTTTCCGACAAAGTTGCAATCATCACCGGCGCGGGTGCCGGTATCGGTGCCGCCACTGCTGAATTATTCGTAAACGAAGGGGCCCGCGTCGTGGTGGCAGACTACAACGCGGACGCTGTTGAAGAGGTGGTGGCCAAACTGGGCTCGAACGCAGTGGGCTGCAAGGTGGACGTCCGCGACAGCACTGAAGTGAAGGCGATGGTTGATCTCGCTGTAAGCAAATTCGGCGGCCTGGACATTATCGTGAACAACGCTGGCCGTGGCTGCCTTGGGACCGTCGAAACCATTCAAGAAGACGATTGGGACGAGATTATCGCCGTCAACCTGAAGGGCGTCTATTTGTGCTCGAAACATGCGGTCCCCGCAATTCGAGCCCGAGGCGGCGGCTCCATCGTCAACACCGCCTCGAACATCGTACAATTCGCGATCAAAGACCGTGCCGCATATGTCGCGGCGAAAGGCGGCGTTGCGGCCCTCACCCGTGCGATGGCTCTCGACCATTCAGTCGACAACATCCGCGTGAACTCTGTCGCACCGGGCGTCATCTGGTCAAATTACTACAACAAAATGCTCACACAAGTCCCGGATCCCGACGCCTTTGTGAACGGCCTGAAGGCACGCGCTCCGATGGGGCGTTACGGGGAGCCACTAGATATCGCGAATGCCATTTTGTATCTCGCCTGCGATGAGTCGCGCTTTGCAACCGGATCGATGTTGACCGTCGACGGTGGCGCGGCAGCCTGGTGATCGTGGAGACGAGCGATGATCATCGAAGAGCGGGACTACAGAATCCGGGCCGGTTATCTCTCCGAATTTCTCGACAAATATCGGGAGTTAGGTCTTCCGGTCCAGCAGGAACACCTGGGGGATCCACACGCATTCTTTACGTCGGAGATCGGCGAACTCAATCACGTAGTATCGATGTGGCGCTACGCCGACCTCGCGGAACGCGCATCGAAGCGGTCCAGAATGCTGAGCGATCCTCGGTGGCCCGGCTATCTGAACAGCATCAAAGGGCTGATCGATGTTCAAAACATTAGAATACTCTCGCCAACCGCGTTTTCCCCCCTCAAATGAGCGAGGAATAATTTCACATAAAGGCGTTCAAAGAGGTGATTGCCATGTCGCACGCCGGCGCCCTAGCTGCGATGAGTGGGGGTTGTAGCCGAGGCCTTGTCCATTAACGTCCGCAGTGCCTCCTAATTGTCCAGCGGTGAGACAGTTGCGAGTGTTCGCATGGACGGTGCGAAGTATCTAAGCATGCGTGCAGCCCGGGCAAAAGCACGAACGGCAGCCTCTATTAACAATGCCACGGGATCGATGGCTTTCGAGTTCGGCACTTCCGCTGGATAGCTTCACAGGGCGGCGCGACACCCTACCGGGTTGATGGCAACAAACAAGTGTAACTTGTCCTGTTCGGTGCGCACCTCGGCAATGTCGTTGAACTTCTTTTTCCGGCCTGTCGCCGTCGATATCCGGCAGGCGGCCGATGTCGTGGCGCAGCAGGCTGCGGTGCAGCGACGACCGCGTAAGATGCGGGATTGTCGGCTGCAATGCATAGAGGCAGTCATCGACCGCCTCCTCCTCGACGGAGAGCACCGTCGATCTCGGCTCCTTCGGGCCGGTCGGAAGATCAGCCACCGAGGGCCGTTTCCGCCACTTGGCGACGGTCTTCTGATTGATTCCTTAACGTTTCGAAAGCGTCCTCAGGCTCTCTTGACCATGTTATATCGCTCGACGGACTGCCTCTGTCGTCGTGGCGCTCCCATGAAGAACCTGGCCCATAGCGCATTCTTTGATTCGGAAGACAAAGATGCCCCATCAAAGCCTGGGATCAAACATCCAGTGCACCCATCCTCGTTCAGCAGGGGCCGCCAGGAAGGTGCCCGATCAGTCCGAAGCTAGGGCGCTCTTCACCGCATTCACCCCTCGGCGGAGGAACGGGTCGGAATGGACATAGAAGAATTGAACGCCATCGTCTCGCCGTTGGGGAATTTCTTCCAGGGTGGTGAGTGTACCAGCCACTTTGCCTGCAGAACGGATTTTCCTGACGGCTTCCGCCACCTTCTCCCTTATCTCGAGCGGGCGCGGCTCGCCGAAGGGGGGAGCCGGCGGAAAGCCCATGTTCTGTGAGAGGTCACCGGTCCGATAAAGAAGACATCGATCCCCTCCACCTTGACGATCTCATTGAGATTGTCGATCGCCTCGACGGTCTCGATCATCGCAATGATCAGGCGTTTTTCATAGTCCGCCGGCAGCGCGTATCGGGCCGCATCGACGATGGCGCGCGCCTCATCGGCATTGTCCACCATCGGCACCATGATCCCATCGGCCCCGGCGTTCAGATACCGGATGATGATCGGCTGCTCGTGGGAGTGAGGACGGATGATCGCGGCGCCGCCTACGGAGCGAACGATCTGGGAGGTTTCGCGAACGTCCTCGAAACTCCAAGTGCCATGCTCGCAGTCGACAAAGACCGAGTCTGCGCCGAGTTCGACCAGGCGGGCGGCAATGCCCGAGGAGGAGTGGTGCGGCGTGAACATGGTTATCGGTTCGCCGGCTTGAAGCCGGGCGCGCAATTTTGCACCGTTCATGATGTGTTTCCTCCTGATTATTTCTTTGGCAAGTCCGGGGTGTCGGCCGGTGCGCCCACCCAGCGGGCGATCTCAATATCGGCGGCCGTATCGCGCATGAAGGTCGGGCAGATATGCAGCTCCGGGATGACCGCGCCCTTCTGCAGGCTGGCGCAGAGCGCGATCGCTCTGGCGACATCATGCGGGTTCAGCATGACGGCGCGCTCGCTCTCAAGCGGTGGCCGCGCCCTGTTGTTCATGATCGGCGTGTCCGTCTCGCCGGGCAGGATGGTGGTCGCCCGAATGCCCTGGTTTCTGTAAGTATTGTGCAGGAAGGTCATGAAGTTCTTCACGCCGGCCTTGGCAGCGCCATAGGCCGCGCCGCCAAGGAGATTCGGATTGAGCGCGGCAAGCGAGGAGACGGTGATGATCGTCCCTTCGCCCTTTGCGATCATATCGGGAAGAACCGCCTGGGTGAGATTGAAAACCGCCGTCAGATTGACGTTGACGGTCGAATTCCATTCTTCCTCGCTGAGGAACCGGGCATTCAGCACCTTGCTGGCGCTGCCCGCATAAAAACGCGGCGTGATAGCGCTGGACCTCGACAAAAGCAGCAAGATTGTTCGCTTTACGACCGTTTGGGATAACAGCCAGATGAAGGATGATAATTACCGTGCGCTGGCGGCCTCCACCGCTCCGTGAGCGACGAGCAAGGATCCGGCTTTAACCACAGGCAGATGGCGCCGCCGCGACGCCATCTGCCCGCCCAACAAGATTTGAGAGAGATAAAGAATGTCCAAGCCTAAATTCTATGCTCCCATGCGTATTCAGAACGCGATCTATCGGTTCTCCATGGAGGTTAAACGTCAGCTTGACGTTCTTGACCGGCATCTGGCGGACCATCATTTCATGTCCGGTGATGAGTATTCTATCGCCGATATTGCGATCTGGCCCTGGTATGGAAATCTGGCACAGGGCAACGCATGCGGCGATGCGGGCATCTTTCTGAACGTTCAAAGCTACAGCAATTTGCAGCGCTGGACAGCGGAGATAGCCGACCGGCCCGCCGTCAAACGTGGCAGATGAGTGAACCGCGTTTACGGTGAGCCGTCAGAACGGTTGCACGAGCGTCACGATGCGTGGGACTTCGACTGACAGGATGTGGGCGCCGACCTCAGCACCCTTCTCCAGCACGACGACGGAGACGTCCGGGTTGACCTGCTTCAGGCGAATGGCCGCCGAAAGACCGGCAGGTCCGCCGCCGACAATCACCACGTCGAATTCCATGCTTTCGCGCGGCGTGTCATCTGGATTGGTCATCATCGCTTTACGCTCGCCCTTTCCAGGCCCCTGTTGATTTTGAGTTCTCGTAACCGGGTCCGCTTCGGTAGAACGAAGGGGCAACAGTAAGATGCCCTGCCCGCCTTTCGGCCACGTGGTGGTTTCTCCCATTTCACCAGCAGTTGATACGGGTATCTGCCTTCCGAACCCTTCGTCACTCTGCTCGGCCAGACGGGTCTGCTCTCCCCCTGGCGTGCCCTAGCTCGTTGGCGTCGTGCTTTCTGAGACGGGTGCTGTCATTGAAGAATTTGCGTCAGATGGGACGCTGTCTTTACAACTGGGACAATCATGCTATATCGTCCCGACGTCTGCTGAGGAATGGAGCGGACAGGACCGGATTTACGCAAGGAGGACCAATTGACTCATCTCAAGACCAGCGAATCGCTGCCGTCCTACGCGGAGCTGAAGGCGCGTACCGACGCTCCTGCCGGTTCGGCCTGGGGACTATTCGGCGCAGATGATCAGATCGGCACGGTCAACCTGCTCACGGAAAGCGTCGCTGCGGATGCCGCCAGCCTGGTCCGCAAAGGCGCCTCGTTCGGCCTGGACTACGAACTGAATGCGTTCAAGCCGCCCGTCTCGCCTTTTCGAAAAGCGCTGGTCCATTGCGAAGTATGCCGGCTGGATGGGCAAGTGCATGACGATTATATCAATGACTTTTTCCCCCAGGCTGGGTCCCATATTGATGGCCTGCGCCATCATAAACATAGCGTCCACGGGTTTTACAACAACGTCAACGAATTTCTGGTCGGCTCGGGCACGCCAGATCTTGGCGTCCAGCAAATCGGTCGCCGCGGCATGGTTGGACGGGGGGTGTTGGTTGATATCTCCCGTTACCGCCTGTCGGTCGGTCGTCCACTCGATCTAAACACGGGTGATCCGATCAGCCTTGCTGACGTTGAAGGCGCTGTACAATCCCAGGGACTGTCGTTCAAAACAGGCGACATCCTTCTGTTGCATACCGGTTGGGCAGAGCATTTCCTCAGTCTGTCGTCGAGAGATCAGGAAGAGTTGATTGAAAAGAGAACTTTTTGCGGCCTCTCGCAAAGCGAGGAAATGCTCGCGTGGCTTTGGAACAATCATTTTTCCGTGGTCGCCAGCGACACCGTCGCCGTCGAAGTGATGCCAACCGTGTCGACCTCTCCGTTTGATAGAAATGTGCGCGGCATGATGCATCCCGATTTGATCGCGCTGCTTGGCTTCTGTCTCGGTGAAATGTGGAAACTCGATGACCTCGCGCGCGATTGCGCAGCCGACAAGGTCTACGAGTGCATGGTCGCCTCCAAGCCGCTCACCCTGGTGGGCGGCGTCGGTTCGCCATGCAACGCGGTCGCGATCAAGTAGATATCGCAATCTGCAGCCGACCAAGACCACTCCGGTTCACCGAATGAGTGACACCCCAGATATCGTAGAACAAGGATCAGACCATGCCCATCAATACCGTAAACTTCGACGGAGAATCCTCTATCGAGAAGATGCTGTCGATCGTCGAGCGCTTCCAACCCGGCATTCGCGGGCGTTTCGAAAGCCGTCGCCAGATCGACGCGGCCTTTGCCGAAGCCTCATTGCGTTACGCCGCGCGGCTCTTTGGCCGGACCACCCTCGATACCCGCACAAGGCTGTTGGTGATGATAGGCCAGTATACGATGAGCCGTCGCCACCCACGTCTGAGGGAGACAATCATTGCGGCGTGTGAGCAGCGGCTTGACCTTCGCGAAGTTCTTGAAGTCATGTTCCAATGCTCGATCTACGGCGGTGAATCCATTGTCGACGAGCCACTCTCGATCTTTACGGAAGAACTCAATGCACGTGGTCTGCTGGATGAGGTTGCGACGCGAAGCCTGCGGACCGGGCAACGCGAAACCGAGCGTAGCCTCGAAGACGAACGCAAGACCTGGCATCCTGAAGATTCAGCCGATCCGCGCGCCGATGAGCTGATGAGCAAGTACGGATGGCCGGGCATTAGCATCGCTCTTGCGCTGCGTCCGCGCCACACGCTCAACAATGCCACGTTTATCGGCGGCCTCGACGAGGCGTTTGCCGAAGCGTTTTACGATTTCGGATATAGCGATATGTATGGCCGGCAAATCCTCGACCACAAAACCCGCCTGCTTTGCATGGTCGGCAACACGTTGGCGATCGGCGAGATTGTCCAGACCCGGCATCATATGAGAACGGCCATGAAGCAAGGCGCCTCGCCGCGTGAAGTGCTGGAAGTTCTGTTCCAGTCTGTTGTGGTGGTGGGTCACCCGAACATCGTTCCCGAGCGCTTCCGCGATCTCGTCAATATCATCGAAGAAGAGACCGGCGCTGGACTTTAAGAGATCGGTGCTTCAGGGAGGAGATGACATGACGGCCATCAATACGATCGCCATCGTTGGCGCAACCGGTCTGGTTGGTGCTGCAGCAACGGAGCATTTTTCAAGTTTGCCCGGGTGGGACGTCGTCACCCTTTCAAGGCGTCTACCGCGCCGGGGCAAACCGGTGCATCACATATCGGCGGACCTGACCGACGCTGTGGCGTGTAGAACTGCTTTTTCCGAAGCTCCTGCGATCACACACGTGCTTTACGCCGCATTGTACGAGCACGAAGACTTGTTGGAAGGGTGGAAAAGCACCGCCCAGGCAGGTATCAATCTTAGCATGCTTCAAAACGTCGTCGACAATGTTGCCGGATCCGGTTTCCGGCACCTGACGATCTTGCAAGGCGGCAAAGCCTACGGTTCGCATCTTGGCAGGGTTCCAGTCCCTGCCAAGGAGCGGTGGCCGCGGATGGACCATCACATCTTTTATTGGCAGCAGGAAGATTATCTCAAGAGCCGATCGGCAGGTGCGAGCTGGAACTACTCCGTTCTTCGGCCGCAACTGATTCTCGGCGACGCGCTGGGCAGCCCAATCAACATCATCGCTGCGCTCGGTGTCTATGCAAGCGTCATGCGCGAATTGGGCAGACCTTTGTTTTTCCCAGGCGGCGGTCAGTATGTCACGGCATGCGCAGACAGCCGCTTGATCGCCCGTGCCGCGGAGTTTTGCTTTGTGGAGAGCAAGGCCGCCGGCGAGACCTACAACGTGGTCAATGGGGATGCCGTGAACTGGCGCGACATTTGGACGCCCGTTGCTGCCCACTTCAACATGCCGGTTGGCTCCGACCAGCCCTTAAAGTTGAGCGAGGAAATGCCTCTCCTTGCCCACTGCTGGGACGCCATCGTGACCAAGTACCAGCTGCAGCCGCTGACGATGAGCGATATCGTGGGAGCCTCTTGGCAAAGCGCCGACCTGACATGGGGCTACGGAAAGGAAAGGCCTTTCGACCGGCTCATGAGCCCGATCAAGCTGCGACAAGCAGGTTTTGCAGATTGCTACGACACAGAGGACGCGATCCTCTATTGGCTGGATCGACTGCAACAGGCCAACATTTTGCCACGCTGACGGTGGAAAACTCGGTGTCTGTGCCGAGTGAACCGCTCGCCTGCCGTAGTGACCGACTGAGATCCTGGACTTGGGCGGACAAATCAGGTCGGGCCGCGGCTGACCCTGACGCTAGGCTCCGCCCACCAGGCCACATGCGAAAGATGAACTCACGGCATCAACCGAGCACGGCTTGGTCCCGCTCTAAGTACGCGGCAACGTGCAAGCACGTGCTGCGATCACCCAAGAGAGGTCCGCGGCCGTCGTCAAGCCCGGTGAGACATAACCAAAATGCCCAAGTCGCAAAGCGTCTCGGCTTTAAATGCGCGTCACACCGATGCCAGTCAGGGCCGATGACAGTTCGTCGGCATGCGCTTTGACTGCCCTGCCGATTTCATCGAGATCAGGCGGCGATACGCGTGAAAGCGGCACCGAGACGGTTAACGCTCCAACGACAATGTCTTCCGACTTGAGGACGCTTGCGACGCCGGCGATGCCGAGCACCCTCTCCTCCACGCTGACGGCGTAGCCCTTCGACCTGACCAGCTCAAGGCCCTGCTGAAGTGCGGCCTCTGTTGTCAGGGTGTGGACCGTAAATGGAACAAGCTCCAGCTTGGAGAAATCGAAATCGGGCAAGGCCGTCAGGATAGCTTTGCCGACCGCGCCGGCATGCAAAGGAAGGCGCACGCCCAGCGGCTGGACGTGTCGTACGAGGTTGGCACTTTCAACACGATGCACATAGGTGCAAAAATTGTCCCCTGGAAGATAGGTCGCGAGGTAACAGGTCTCACCCACCTCGTCCACCAGCCTGCGCATGATCGATCGCGCTATCTGGAGGACAGGCACGACACCGAATACGCGGGCGGACAGCGATACGAGCCTGGAACCAACGACGTAACTTCCATTTTCCGTTTGTTCCGCATACCCGCTTTTCGCAAGATATTGCAGGATCCTGTGGGTCGAGCTGCGGCTATTGCCTGTTTCCTGGGCAATCGCACGAATGCTTGAACCCTCTGGCCGGGCGGCCAGAGAGTAGAGCGTTTCGACAACGAGATTGACAAGCCCGATTGATTGTGGCGCCGCCTCTTCAGGTGTTTGCGTACTGTTTGATTCCGCCATCGCTCTGTGTTGCTTTCTTTTTAATCCCAATAATCTCACGCGCCTCGTCGGGAGACGCAATTTCACGACCCAGATCGCGAGAAATCCTGACGATCTTGTCAACGAGCTCGGCATTGGTTCGAGCATATTCGCCTGGACGGATGAAAGGGTTATCCTCCATGCCGACGCGCACGTGGCCACCCGCCAAAATGACGGACGTCAGGACGTTCCAGTGCTCGTCGGGGTCCATTGTGCTTCCGTTCCAGTTTGCGCCTTTCGGCAGGTGGCTTTTCATGTACAGCACCGCGTCGGCAGTCGGTGGCGTCCACGCTCCGCCCTTCCATCCAAAAAAGCAGGTGATGTAAACGGGCTGCGGAAGCAGACCCTTGTTTATCATACGTTGTGCGTTCCAGAAACCTCCCGTGTGGAATGCCTCGACCTCGATCTTGATTCCCAGCTCGTTGCACAAGGCGCAGTATTCTTCAAGCTCGGTGCGTGAGTGAATGCCATAAATTTCCTTGGGGACGCGGCTTGGATCATAGTCGAAGCACTCATCATGCGCCACGAAGGCCACCGAAAGCATATCCGGCGCATAGGCCCGGATGAGTTCTTTGCGTTGCTCGAAACGACCACCGGCAATGCCGAACTGCATGATCGTGTCGCGCTGGGACACGATAGCCTCCTGCATCGTCCCCCATCCGGGGATCTGCAGGCTCGAAAGCCGCGAGCCATCCGGCTGAGGCGCATCGTCCAGCTTGCGCGGCCCGTGGATGTGACTGATCGCAGCACCGGCATCAATGCCGCCGACATATTCCTTCACAACTGTGTCCATTCCCTTCGGGGTGGGGTTGTGTGGGTTGCCCGGATACGCCGAGTCGCTGTCGCAGGTTACGGTGATGATGAGCTTGTCCATGAGTACCTCTTAGCAGGAACCGCCTTGAGAGTTGTCTATCATCCGGGACGAGGTCCCGTCAATAGGGACGATGTCCCATCATTCCTCTTGACAGTGCCTCCAAAAGTGGCGATTGAGTGTGTGCCTGTCCTCCCTCACAAGACAGTGTCCCAATTAAAGATGTGCTCGCACGATACGCGACTTGGCCGCGCCAAGCACCAACGTTTGGAGAGAACGATGCGTCTGGTAACATTTCACCATCAAGGTACGGCCCGCCCGGGGGTTGTCATTGGCGACAATATTCATGAGATTTCGAGCCACACGGACATCAAGGCAGCGCTGAGCGATGTCGCGGCTATTCGCTACCAGGAGGCGGCTGCGACATCGGTGAACGGGGCTGAGCTGCTGCCGCCGATCACAAACCCGGACAAGATTATTTGCGTCGGGCTCAATTACCTCGATCATCGCATAGAGACCAAGCGTCCCGAGACCGCCTATCCTACGTTGTTCATCCGCTGGCCGAATACGCAGGTGGGACACCGACAGGCTCTTGTTCGGCCAAATGAATCTGCGCGGTTTGACTATGAAGGCGAGGTAGCGATTGTGATTGGCAAGGCCGGTCGGCACATTTCTGCCAATCAGGCCCTGCCGCACGTTGTCGGCTATTCGTGCTATAATGACGGATCAGTTCGCGACTGGCAGAAACATACCAGTCAATTCACGCCGGGAAAGAACTTCGTGGCAAGCGCGGGCTTCGGACCTTGGCTCGTCGTTAACGAGATTCCCGATCCCAGTACCCTGACCCTGACGACTCGTTTGAATGGCGAGACTGTGCAGCAGTCAGGCGTAGACCTGTTGATCTTCTCGATTCCGGAGCTGATCGCCTATATTTCGACCTTCACCGAACTGGCTGTCGGCGACGTCATCGTCACCGGGACCCCTGGCGGCGTCGGCGACCGCCGGGAGCCCCCGCTTTATATGCAACCCGGCGACACTGTCGAAGTTGAAGTGAGCGACATCGGTATATTGACCAATCCGGTGGTCTCCGCGCCATGACAACACGATCGCGAGCATCGCGCCCTGACGTCGAAGGCTGCCTCACCGCTCTTTTGAAACTTCTGGGCGTGAATGGCCTTTACACAAAAAGGGAAGACCTGGCCCGCTATGAAACGGGGGCCCGCTACGGAGTGGGACAAGCTGCGTTCGTTATGAGGCCCGCCTCGACGCAGGACGTTTCACTTGCGTTGAGAACCTGCTTTGACCACAACGTCGCCGTGCTCGCGCAAGGCGCCAATACCGGTCTGGTCGGCGCTTCGACGCCTGATGCAAGCGGGCATCAGGCGGTACTGTCATTTGAACGAATGGCGAGCGGTATACAGCTGAACGCGATAAACCGCTCGGTTGGTGTGTCGGCGGGACTATCTCTGTCGACGTTAAACACGGTCCTCGAAAACGCCGGCCTATGGTTTCCGATCGATCTGGGCGCCGATCCCACTATCGGCGGAATGATCGCCACCAACACCGGCGGGACACGGTTCATTCGTTACGGCGATGTGCGACGAAACGTGCTTGGCCTAGAGGTAGTCCTTTATGACGGGACGATCCTGAATTTGATGGATCAGGTTCGCAAAAACAATACGGGCTTTGACGCCAAGCAATTGTTCATTGGCACCAGCGGCCAGTTCGGCATTGTCACGCGGGCCGTGCTCGAGGTCCAACCGCTTCCCAAGAATACCGCAACTGCACTCATGGTCCCAACTTCCAGCGCCGGCGCGCTTGATATCCTGGTTCGTCTGGAAGATCGCTTCGGTCCGCAGCTGACATCGTTCGAAGGAATATCGGAGACGGCACTTGCCGTGGTCTTCGGTGAAGTGCCCCAGTTGCGCAATCCGTTCCTCACCGAGCCGCTTCCACCTTATGCCTTGCTGATTGAAGTGAGCAGTTGGAATAGTGGTGGCACCGGCGGTGACATTGAAGATGACCTTGCGCGAGAACTGGAACGCGCCTTCGAAGACGGCATGATCGAAAATGCGTTTACGCAAGATCCGGTGAACCTTTGGTCTATTCGCCATCATATTTCCGACAGTTTGAAACGGAGGGGAAAGGTCATCGCGCTCGATGTCTCGGTCCCTCGCGACCGTTTCATCCAGTTTCGTGAAGAAGCCTGCGAGCGGGTCCTGCGCCAGGCAGATTTCGTCATGATCGTGGATTTCGGCCACCTGGGTGACGGCGGTGTGCATTTCAACATGATCTGGCCGCACGATGTTCCATATGATGTGGAACTGGTCGAAGAGCTGCGAACCACGGTTTATGATCTTGTCGCCAGCCATGGGGGAAGCTTTAGCGCTGAACACGGCATCGGGCCATTTAATGCCCACTTCTATAAACGCTACGTCCCGGCGGCCAAGCAGAAAATAGAACATCTGCTCGGACAAGCACTTGCATGTCTGGAGAAAGACAAGTCTTGAGCGAGGCCCGTCAGATCAGCTGTGACGTTCTGATAATCGGCGCAGGCTCTGCCGGTTGCGTTGTCGCCAGTCGGTTGTCTGAGGACCCCAGCCTCAAGGTAGTCTTGGCAGAAGCAGGATCGGATTTTGGCCCCGACGAAAACGCGGAAATCGCCAACCTCTATCCGCTATCCTACTTCAACCCAGACTATTTATGGCCGAACACGATGGCGAGGTGGTCGCAGGCGTCGCCCCAGACACCGTTTCCTGTAGGGCGGGGCGTTGGGGGCAGTTCCCTGGTTATGGGAATGTGGGCTCTGCGAGGCTTTCCTCAGGACTACGATGAATGGGAACAGGGGGGCGCGACGGGTTGGAACTGGACGACCCTCCTTCCTTACTTCGATCGCATTGAAAACGATCTCGATTTTCCGCGGGCCGGCGATCCGGGACCTGTTGCCATCCACAGACAGAAAGAGGCGACATGGCCCGTCTTCACACGCCGGGTCGTTGAAGCGGCCAAGCAGCAGCGGCTCAAATATATACCGGATATAAACACGCAGTTTGAGGACGGGATCTACAGGGTTCCTATCTCCGCCACGCATTCGAGCCGAGTTTCGACGGCCCGGGCATATCTGTCGGCGGAGGTGAGAAGGCGACGCAATCTCCTCATTCTCTCTGACGCCGAATGTGAGAGGCTGCTTGTGGCCGATAAGAATGTCACGGGCGCTGTCTTGCGTCGGAGGAACGGACCGGTCCACGTTCGGACTCGGCTGACGGTTTTGTCAGCAGGTGCGATCGGGTCCCCCCGCCTCTTGATGAAATCGGGGATTGCAAATGCGATCGAGCTCAAAAATGTCGGAATAGATGTTGTCCACCATCTTCCGGCGGTTGGAAAGAATCTGCAAAATCACGCCGGAGTGACATTGGGGGTGCATCTTTCCCAGGCTGCAGCGTCTACGCCGATCAGCCAGAATTCTGCCTTTGTCGCCATTCGAGCCTCGTCGACCATGATGCGGTCAGACCTTTATTTTTCTGTCCTTGACCGAACGAGCTGGAGCTACTTTGGGGCGCGCGTTGCCGCCATCAATACGGTTCTCCACAAACCCTTCTCACGCGGGAGAGTGATGCTGGAGCGTATCTCTGGCGGACTAAAGGTCACTCCGGAGTTTCAATTCCTGTCTGACGAGCGCGACGGTCCACGTCTGTTTCGGGCACTCCTTCTGGCGGATGCGCTCATTCAATCCACGTCGGTCCGTCCGCTGGTGCGCCAGACTGGGATTGTAAAGATGAGTAACCTGATACGCCGCATCACCAAGCGGAGCACCGCCAATTCTATCTTCGACCATGTGTCCGGAGCCCTTCTGCCCCGCATGCCTGCCGTCGAGGCTCAGATCATCCGACAGATCCTCCGGACTGCCCCGCAAGACACAGGCCCAAGCGACATCATGCTGGCTTCGCAAGGGTTGTCGAACATGGTCACGGGGCTCTTTCATCCGGTCGGGAGCTGCCGGATGGGCGCTCGTGACGACGATGCCGCTGTGGTGACATCCGACGGTCTCGTCAGAGGCCTGAGCGGGCTCTGTGTTTGTGACGCATCGATCATGCCCAGCATCCCACGGGCGAACACGAACCTTCCAACCATGATGATTGGCGAGCGCATGTCGGACATCATCAAAGACATGCTTCGGCAACAACCAGCTTAGACGAACGACCAAGGAGAGCTGCCACATGAAGATACTCGTCCCGGTGAAGCGGGTGGTGGACTACAACGTCAAGATCCGGGTCAATCCGGACGGCAGCGGTGTCGAGCTTGCGAATGTGAAAATGTCGATGAACCCGCTCGACGAAATTTCCGTCGAAGAGGCACTGCGTTTGAAAGAAAAGGGCAAGGCAGAGGAAGTGGTCGTTGTCTCCATCGGTCCAGCCAAGGCCGAAGAGACGTTGCGCACCGCACTTGCCATGGGCGCCGACCGCGCCATCCTTGTCGAGACAAATGAGGTCGTTGAACCGCTTGCTGTCGCAAAAATCCTCAAGGCGATCGCCGACGAGGAAAAGCCAGGCCTGATCATTTTGGGCAAGCAGGCAATCGATGACGATTGCAACCAAACCGGACAGATGCTTGCGGCTCTTCTTGGCAGTGGGCAGGCGACCTTCGCCTCAAAAATAGAGATGGACAGGGACAGCGCCACAGTGACCCGCGAGGTCGATGGCGGGCTGCAGACGATCGGAATCAAGCTTCCGGCTGTCGTCACGAGCGACCTGCGTCTCAATGAGCCGCGATACGCATCTTTGCCAAATATCATGAAGGCGAAGAAGAAACCGCTTGAAAAGAAAAGCCCGGCTGACTTTGCCATATCCGTCGAGCGGCGCCTGGTTGTGTTGAAAACCGAGGAGCCTTCCCGCCGCAAAGCCGGCGTGAAGGTGGCGTCGGTAGCGGACCTCATCGCCAGTCTCAACGCTGCCGGTGTGCTCTGATTTAGAACCGAATGGACTGAGGAAACAATACCGTGACTATTCTTCTTGTGGCGGAACATGACGATTCCGGACTGAATGACCAGACGGCGAAAGCGCTGACTGCAGCACAGCAGATCGGCGGAGAGATCCATATCCTTGTCGCCGGTGCCAACGCGACTGACGCTGCGAACGCGGCCGCCAAGCTTTCCGGCGTCTCCAAGGTGCTTCTCGCACAGCATCCGTCCTATGGTCACAAATTGGCCGAGGCGCTTGCGGCGCTTATCGTATCGCTTGCGGGTCCCTATGACGTAGTCATCGCGCCGGCAACGGCCTCGGCAAAGACTATCCTGCCGCGCGTCGCTGCCCTGCTCGACGTCATGCAGATTTCGGACATCGTGGACGTTGTGTCTCAGGACACGTTCAAACGCCCGATCTATGCCGGCAATGCTATTCAGACAGTTCAGTCGAACGAGGCAAAAAAGGTCATTACGGTGCGCACGGGATCTTTCGCAACAGCCGGCGGCGATGGGTCTGCTTCGATTGACATCATAGCGGCCGCCGCCGATCCCGAATTGTCGTGGTTCGTATCCGAGGACCTTGCCGCCTCCGAACGGCCGGAGCTTACCTCTGCCAGGATCATTGTCGCCGGAGGTCGTGCCTTGGGCTCTGCGGATCAATTCAACGAGATGCTGATGCCCCTGGCCGACAAGCTTGGCGCCGCAATCGGTGCGTCGCGTGCCGCAGTCGATGCGGGCTATGCGCCAAACGACTGGCAGGTCGGGCAAACGGGCAAGATTGTCGCCCCGGATCTGTATGTCGCGGTGGGTATCTCAGGTGCCATACAGCACCTCGCCGGCATGAAGGACAGCAAGGTGATCGTTGCCATCAACAAGGATGAAGACGCTCCAATCTTTCAAGTCGCAGACTATGGCCTTGTCGCCGACCTCTTTGAGGCCCTCCCCCAGTTAAAAACAGCATTGTAAGCGAGCCAGAGATGACAAAAGTTCTGTTCGTCGGCCGCGAAGGCTCGCAAGAGCCCCGCGTGTCGGCTTCCCCTGACACGGTGAAGCGTTTCACGGCACTTGGTTTTTCAGTACGGGTCGAAGAAGGGGCAGGCATTGCCTCTGGCATCCCCGACGCCGAGTTCGTGGCTGCCGGGGCGACGATCGCGTCGTCTGGCGATGTTCAGTCGGCAGACATTATCATCAAGCTTGCCCGACCAACGCCTACCGAACACGCATCATACCGTCCGGGATCGGTCGTCATTGCCATCATGGACCCTTATGGCAATGAGGCGGCACTTTCCGAAATGGCAAAGGCCGGGCTCACATCCTTCGCGATCGATCTGATGCCCCGGATTACGCGTGCTCAATCCATGGATGCCCTGTCGTCCCAGGCAAACCTTGCGGGCTATCGCGCCGTCGTTGATGCCTCGCACGCGTTCGGTCGCGCCATGCCGATGATGATGACAGCGGCTGGGACCGTTCCCGCGGCGAAGGTGTTTGTCATGGGAGCTGGGGTCTCGGGATTGCAGGCGATCGCGACGGCTCGCCGACTTGGCGCTGTTGTGACAGCGACTGACGTGCGACCGGCAGCAAAGGAACAGGTTGCCTCTCTGGGTGCTAAGTTCATTGCAGTCGAAGACGACGAGTTCAGAGCAGCCGAGACCACCGCGGGATACGCCAAGCCGATGTCGCAAGCGTATCAGGTCAAGCAAGCCGCCTTGGTGGCCGACCATATTGCGAAACAGGATATCGTCATCACCACGGCCCTTATTCCGGGCCGACCGGCGCCGAGGCTGGTCAGTCGAGCAATGCTTGCGACAATGAAGCCAGGGTCTATTGCCGTCGATCTTGCCGTGGAACGCGGAGGCAATATCGAGGGGTCCCAACCGGGCGAAACGACGACAGTCGAGGGCGTGACGGTGATCGGATATGTCAACGTTGCGGGACGGATAGCGGCATCCGCATCGGCACTTTATGCCCGCAACGTTTTCGCTTTTCTGGAAACGATGGTCGAGCGAAATACCAAACAATTCGTAATCGATCCGGAAGACGAACTTATCAAAGCAACCATGCTGACCCATTCAGGCAAGGTCGTGCACCCGTCTTTCGCGACTATCGTCAATGCAACCCCGCCCAATAGTGAGGAGAGGATCTGATGGCCAATCAAGCCATGAATACGGCGCTGGAGCAACTCGACAATGCCGTCAACGCCGTAGTGAGCGCAGCGGCCCAGGCTCCCGAGGCCGCGAGCGCTGTGACAGGAGGCGCAATCGATCCCTTCGTCTTTCGGTTGGCTATCTTCGTGTTGTCGATCTTCGTCGGTTATTACGTCGTCTGGTCGGTGACGCCGGCGCTGCATACGCCTCTGATGGCCGTTACCAATGCGATCTCATCGGTCATCGTCGTCGGGGCTCTGCTGGCCGTCGGCATTCCGTCGAGCGGTCTTGCCACGGGCTTTGGTTTCGTGGCGCTGGTTCTCGTGTCGGTAAACATCTTCGGCGGGTTCCTCGTGACCAGCAGAATGCTTGCCATGTACAAGAAAAAAGAACGCTGACGGGATCAGAGACACACATGACGCAAAATCTCGCAGCCTTGCTTTACCTCATTTCTGGGGTCCTTTTTATCGTAGCTCTCCGAGGCCTTTCTCACCCGACAACTGCGCGCAGGGGAAATCTGTACGGCATAGTCGGCATGGCCATAGCCATCGCAACGACGCTTCTTCTGACCACGCCGACTTGGACCGGGTCTGCCTTGATCCTGGGAGCTCTTGTTCTCGGCGGCGCCACGGGCGCCTACATCGCCCGCACCATACCGATGACAGCGATGCCGCAGCTTGTGGCAGGCTTCCATTCCCTCGTTGGCCTTGCCGCCGTGATGGTCGCGGCGGCAGCGCTTAACGCGCCGTCGGCCTTCGGGATTGGCGACAAAGGTCATATTCATTCCCAAGCTCTGGTCGAAATCGCATTCGGAGCGGCAATCGGAGCGGTGACCTTTTCTGGCTCCATCATCGCATTCCTGAAGCTCGAAGGACGCATGTCGGGCAGGCCGGTTATCTTACCCTTCAGACACGCGATCAATATCGCACTGCTTGCAGTGATTGGGATTTTTATATTCGGCCTTGTGCAGACCGAAAGCCACATGGATTTCTGGCTCGTAGTGGCCCCGGCTTTGGTCCTTGGGATCCTTCTCATCATCTCAATCGGTGGCGCAGATATGCCCGTTGTGGTGTCGATGCTGAATTCCTATTCGGGATGGGCTGCGGCAGGTATCGGTTTTACGCTTGGCAATCTCGCGTTGATCATCACCGGTGCACTGGTCGGTTCGTCGGGCGCTATCTTATCTTACATCATGTGCAAAGGCATGAATCGCTCGTTCATTTCGGTCATCCTGGGCGGCTTTGGCGGCGATACGTCGGTTGGTCCTGGGGAGGACGGGGAGCAGCGGACGGTAAAGCAGGGCTCAGCCGATGATGCAGCCTTCCTGATGCAAAATGCGTCAAAGGTGATAATCGTTCCTGGTTACGGCATGGCGGTAGCGCAGGCCCAACATGCTTTGCGCGAATTGAGCGACACCTTGAAGGCCAAGGGCGTGCAAGTAAAATACGCGATCCATCCGGTCGCCGGTCGTATGCCTGGCCACATGAATGTCCTGCTCGCCGAGGCAAATGTTCCCTATGATGAAGTCTTCGAGCTCGAAGACATCAACACCGAGTTTGGACAAGCGGACGTGGCCTACGTTATCGGCGCAAATGACGTGACTAATCCGGCGGCCCGCGACGACAGATCATCCCCGATCTATGGCATGCCGATCCTTGACGTCGATAAGGCAAAGATATGCCTCTTTGTCAAACGCTCGCTTGGCTCCGGTTATGCCGGCATCGACAACACATTGTTCTACAAGGATGGGACAATGATGCTGCTGGGGGATGCGAAAAAAATGAATGAAGACATCGTCAAGGCTCTAAAGCATTAAGCTTGCGAACCGGCGCGCCCAATGCCGTTTCGCATCTTCTGCAACCAGGAAATGCGATGCATTGGTTAGTGAGCTGTGGAGATCCAAATCCTGCGACGCGTGACGTAAAGCAGCTGGCATGGCTTAGGCTATGCCACTACACGAATGCCGCGGTTTCACCGCGCCATTTTACGCAATTTGCGCAGGGTTTGAGGGACGGATCGGCTATCGGGCTGGGCGTTACAATCGGACGCTGATTACGCGGGTCAGCAAGCTCGAGCTGCGGGTGCCGCAGGATCGCGATGGGCGGTTTTCAACTGAGCTATTTCGAGCACTATCAACGCTCCGAAGGGTCGCATCATGGCCGATGACCATGCCGGCCTGCATGCAGCCGTTCGCGAGGTTCTGCCCGACGCATGGTTCCAGTGCTGCAATGTGCACTTCCTCCGCAACGCACTCGATCACGTGCCCCACAAAACAGACGACGCTTGCCTCCAGGAACAGCGTTGGATCATGACCGCCGCGAATTATCAGAGGCCAAGAGCAACCTCGCTCCCTGGCTGAGGAAATGGTCGCCGCGATACCCCAAACTCGCCGGTTGGGCGGAGGAGACCGTCGATGAGACTTTCACTTTTACCGTCCACCGCGCCAGCACCGAAACACATGAAGTCTACGAGCATGCTTGGGCGTTTCAATGAGGCGATCAAACGGACAACCGTGCTGCGCACCTTGCCCAACGTAGACAGTTGCCTACGCCTCATCCGCTCGCTCGCCGTCGAGAAACCACGAAAACCGGCTTGAAGCCAACCGCTATGTCAACATGAACGATTTGATGAAGATGAAGAATGCGTCAAGCTGCTGACCAGCAAGCCACTATTTGCATGACTTGCCGTAAACGACCGGATTATCCCAATTTCTTCGCCTGAGGATCTCCTTCACGGCTGCCAGCATCCATGCGGACGACCGGCCCTCGTCTTAGAACTGGGCCGCATTGGCGACGGAATTTGAACTCTGGCTTTTCGATCCAGCAAACGGCACAAGGTGACAGGTGCGACTAACGTCCGGCTGAGAAGCAGCATTGTGATGGCGCTTCTCCGCCCAGAGTTCACCATCAAAGGAACCCGGTCGAGAACCAAGGAACAAGTGCGACGATGACCACGCCGATAAGGATAACGAAAAGGTAGGGTGCAATTGCCTTCATAGCCGTCGCCGGGCTGACCTGGCTTATCGCGCAGGTCATGTAGAACCCGACACCAAATGGCGGTGTGAAGAGGCCAAGGCCACATGACAAAACAGCCACGATTGCATATTGGACGTCGGAAATACCGAGGTTCTTTGCAACAGGAAAGAGCAGCGGTCCGAGAATGACAAGGGCGGGCACGCCTTCGAGCACGCTTCCTAGAACAAAGAAGATGACGACCGAGACGAGCATGAAGGTCGCTGCCCCTCCAGGTAGAGCGTTGGCGAATGCTTGTATAGTATTGCCGAAGCCGGATTGGATGAACGCCCAGCCCATCGCATTCGCCATGGCCAGGATGATAAAAATTGTTCCCGTGAGGACTGCGGCTTCCTTCATGGCGTGGTAAACGGCCCTGAGATTGAGGGTCCGCTGGATGATAAGCGATGCGATAAGGATGTAGGCAATACCGACGGTGGCAACCTCTGTTGCGGTTGCGATCCCCTCGACGACTACGATCCGGATCAAGAATGGCAGGACCAGGACCGGAATGGCGGCGATTCCGGTTTTCACGCATAGACGCCAATCGAATTTCTTGTTGTGAGATGTATCTGAACCGCGGCTGCGCCACCGGGCGAGAGCGCACAGCATAAGAGCCAGCAACAAGGACGGTACCCAGCCGGCCGTGAACAGGGCGCCGATCGACACGCCGGTCAGGGCGCCGATCATGATCAGCAGGAGACTTGGCGGTATCGTCTCTGACATCGCACTGGACGCTGCAAGAAGCGAGACAAGTTCTCCCTCGTCCTCTCCTCGTTTTTTCATTTCCGGCAGCAGCACGGGAGCAATGGCAGCGATATCGGCTGCCTTTGCTCCGGATATGCCTGACACGAGAACCATCGCCCCGATCAGCACATATTGCAGGCCGGCTTTGACGTGGCCCAGCAGCGATGCCAGGAATTCCACCAGACGGCGAGCCATTCCTGTTGACGTGATGAGGGACCCCAGAACGACAAAAAGGGGGACAGCCAGATACAGGACGTGGGCCATGCCCGTTTCCATCCGGGTCACGACGATACTCATGGGAGCAAACGTGGCCAAACCGACATATGCCATCGCAGCCAAGCCAAACGCGAAGGCGATAGGAACTCCCAAAACCATCGATGTGCCGCCAACACCGATGAAAAAGATGAGCAGGTTCCAGTTGCCCAGATTGACGAAAGCCCCCCTGCCGAAAAAGTATGCGGCCACCAACACCACGACGAGTGCCACAGCACAGACAAGGGTCTTGATATCCGTTGTCGATGAAGCCAATCGCCATAGACTGAGCAGGCCGATCAAGGTCAAGCCAACCGTCAGGGCACCTGAAGTCCATGAGGGTGAGATGCCCAGCGATGGGGACATGAGGTCTGCGTCGCCGATGACGTGCATGAGCGAGAAGTAAGCAAGCGGCAGGCAGACGATACACACTATGAGGGACGAAAACATTTCAAGGTTCTGTTGTGTTTTCGTGGATTCGAGGCGACCGAGGATACTGCTCAAACCGAGATGCTGACGCCGATGAAAGGCGATGACGGCGCCAAGCATGGCCTGCCAAACGATCACAAGCTCGGCAAGTTCATCAGACCAGGTCAAGGGCATATCCAAGACGTAGCGAAAGATGACAGCGGCGCCCAGAACGATAAGCTCGACGATCACGAGGATTCCCGCGGCATGCTCGATCCACTGAATGGGATGGTCGAGCCACCGCGACGACGTGCTCGACGGTCCCTCGGCAAGTGTTGCATTCAGGTCCATTAAAGTCTCCTCCCGCGATTGCGGACTCGATCCGGTGTCACGGACCGGCGAACTGATCCATTGAATTAAGAAACAATGACGGACCGCCCTCCCCTCGTCGCTCAGAACGATTGCGACAGGCCGCGGCCTCGTTTCCGTGTCCTTTCTGCGCCTCCTCCCGAAAGCACGTCCCTTTTAACGGGACATCGACCCAGCTTATTTATATCGCCCTCTACTGCCTGTCAACGGCCCGACCAGACCGACAAAGTTGTTTCGACTGGCCGCAACGGGTTAATCAAGGCTAAACACCGGTGGCCAGCCGCTACAGCGTCAGGACTTCGGCAAGCGGCACATTGACGCGGATGACCGCGTAGCCGTTCTGAGCGACCTGCTTGGCGCCGCCGTCCGACATGAACCGGCCATCTCTCGTTCGCACCAGTTGCCAGTCGTCGGCGTGAAGACCATCCGGAAACTTGGCGCCCTCCTCGATAACCAACCAGAAGACGGGCTTTGCTTGTGCACAAAATCACAATAAAACGTCATCGGGACCTCATGTTCAGGGCTTGAGTTGCGTGTAATCGTCGTCGATGTCTTTGACGGTGACATTCTGCTTGTAAAAGCTGACGCCCCGAAGAGAGATTTCGTCTCGTACTTCGCCATGCACTCTTTCATCCGCGCGCTCTTCGACACGTACCCAATCGGTCTGATCCAAGGAGCTGGGAAAAACGGTGCCGATCATCAAGACCATCCGATAGTCCGGGCAGCGAATGTGTCGGTAATAAATAAAACGGTTCATAGGCTCTCCTCGCCATTTCGTCCCGTTTATCGGGACCTTGACCCAAGACGAGCGTGTATCCCCCTTTATGCGCGGTCAAGAATACGCGAAAGACGGTGCACGTCCTCACGGCGAAAAATCGGTAATTCTGCGAAGGATTGCTTGGTGGAATTGACGCCCTTTGATTGAAGTGCTAACTGGGTCGTCGTCCCGCAAAAAGGGACGGTTCGGCTTTCGGTCAATGAGGGAGGGTCTCATGGAATCGTCTGAACGGCCTACCTGCGCTATTCATGGCGGTACCGTCGTGACCGGCAAGGCAATCCTCCCATCACACGATGTCTGGATATCCGGTCAGAAAATCACAGCGATAAAGCCGAGTGGTACAGAGGTGCCCCCGGGCTGCGAGGTTGTTGACGCGCGCCATTCGATCGTCATGCCTGGTCTTATCGATTCGCACCGGCATTTATGGCAGACCACATTGCGGGGAATGTGTTCGGATCTGATCGCGCCGGAATATCGTCACGAAGTTCGCGAGGCGCTGGTGCCAGCATACCGTCCTCAGGATGTATACGCAGCGACATTGGCAGGCGCGCTTGAACTCATTGATTGTGGTATCACCACGGTCCTAGACTGGGTTCATATCCTGAACAGCCCCGAGCATGCCGATGCGTCGATTGCCGCTCTCCAGGCGTCCGGCTTACGAGCGGTTTTTGCACCCAGCGCTCCAAACGATTTCGAGGCAACGCTGTGGTGGTCCGATAGTGCTAGACCTCACCCCAGCGACGTACGACGGCTGCGAGAAATCCTGTCAGATGAACACGCGCTTGTCACCATGGCATTCGGCGCACGAGCGCCACAACTGGTTCAGCGCGAAGTGCGAAACCATGACTGGAAGCTCGCAAGAGAACTCGATCTGAGAATCGTGACGGATGGCGGGATCGGCGCCGGTCTGTGGGGCGGGCGTAAATTTCCGATCCGCCTCCTCGCTCAAGACGATTTGCTCTGGCCAGGAACCGTCTACGTTCATTGCAACAATTTGGCGGACGATGAATATCGGATGATCCGCGACAGCGGCGGTTACATCTCTATGTCGCCATGCGCCGAAATGTATGTCGGGTTCGGAATGCCCGCAACACGCAACGCGCTCCAAGCCGGCCTCAAGCCGGCATTGTCGACGGACTCGGTGACGTTCGTTGCCGGAGATATGTTCGGCACCATGCGTTCCACGCTGGCCGCGCTGCGCGGCACGATCGCAGCCGAAGCGACGGACCGCGATGAGGGTGTCGCGCCCTGGACGGTGACCACCAGCGACATATTTGAAATGGCGACCCAGCTTGGCGCTGACGCTTTGGGTCTGGGAGCGCGGGTTGGCTCGCTGGAGATCGGAAAAGCCGCCGATATCGTCCTCGTCAACACGCGATCGCCGCGTTTGTCGCCAGCCAATAATCCAATCGCTACAATCACTTTGCTAGCCACCCCGGCCGACGTTTCCCTGGTGATGATCAACGGGAAAATCGTCAAGGAAGACGGTAAACTGATTTATCCAGAGGTGGACAAGGTGCTTGATAACCTCAATTCCAGTCGGGATTGGCTCGTCGAGAGCCAAGGCGCGAAACTGGGCAACGCCGCGCGCAAGATTCTCGTATCCTCCGGATTCGAGGGCCTTGCGATGACGGACCATTGAATTCTTCCGGAGGACCCGATGCTAGAATATTCTTACTACGCACATGTCAGAGCCAAGAGCTATCGGCTTGTCGTGAAGGAGGGCACCCCCTTTCCAGAAAAGCTCATCTTCGAGGATTGGCGCCTCGTTGAGCAGCGACCGAGGGATCGAGTGAATGAAGCCGTGCTCGAGGACGTGGATGCTCAAGGGTTTGGATCCTATCAACAGGACATTCTCTCAAATGAACTGAACTGCAAATGAACCCGGCATGAGGAACAATAAAATGGCTGAAACCTATTCGGACTACGTGCACATACGCCACCCTGACTACCGCATGGTCATAGCGACTGACGCGATGATGCCGGACGGACTGCAACGTGATGATTGGCGTTTACTGAAAGTTCGGCCAGCCGACCGATTGTCCGCGGGAGGGCGTAAAATCGTGGATGACGAAGGCTATGCGATAATCCGGGTCCACGTGTCGCTGAACGAACTTCGTGCTCTGTAGCATGTTCGGAAATAAAAGCTGGCGGCTGCAGCGTTAGAGACCGCCGTCGCCAACCGGCGCGTCCGGTGAGGGTTGTTTGTGGCGGGCGCGAAGCCCCGTGCAGGCAAGCGCTAGCGACAGCAATTCAGCCGTAGCTGTTCCAGCCCGATGGATGCGGCATCGCGCCCAGACGACGACGGAACTATCAAAGATTGCTCGGGAGAAATTTCAACCCGCATCTATGTCTTGTCCCAGCGCCGGCTAGATCCGCGGGCGGTGCTTGCACCAGCGAGTTGTCTGCCGGTTGTCAGTCCCGAACAATCGAGCGGCCAACTTAGCAGCACCTCACACGGTGAATAAAGCGCCTGAGCGAACGAGCGGAGTTCGCTCAGACATTGCAGACCGCCAGTCGAGACTAGACGAGTTTTCCAACCGCGTTTTCCAGCACCGACCAGGCCTCGCCCCCGACTTTTTTCTTCCAGTCGACATAGAATGAGGTCGAACGAAGCGTCTCGCGGAAAAGGCCAGCAGCCGGAGCCTTGATCTGCATGCCGCGTTTCTCCAGATCGACTTGTACAGTCTGGTTGAGACCGGCAAAATCCTGACGCTGCTTGAGCGCTGCTTCCTTAAATCGCTGGGAGACCACGTTTCGAATATCGGTGGGCAAGCGTTCCCAAGCGTCCTTGTTGGCAACCGGTACCCACCCATCCCAGGAGTGACCGGTGAGAGTGCAGAACTTCTGCACCTCGTTGAACTTGAAGGTGTCGACCACGGTGAGCGGGTTTTCCTGCCCGTCAACCAGGCCTGTTTGCAGTGCAGTATAGAGATCAGCAAAAGGGATCGGGGTCGGAGACGCGCCAAGGGCTGAAAAAAGCGACGTCAGGAAGGGTGTAGGGGGCGTTCGCACCTTGAAACCGTGAAGGTCTTTCGGCTCGAGCATGAAGTGCTTGTTGCTTGTGACGTGCCGCATGCCGAGATCGTGGACCCCTGGCAACACAACAATCTCACCGCGCTTGTTGATCTGATCGGCCAGATAATTCCCGAGTTCTCCTTCGATGGCCGGCCAAATCTTCTCCTGGCTTTCGAAGATAAAGCCCAAAGTCGGCAGTCCGGCCGCGGGCGTGATATTCGACAAAATCCCAAAAGAAGACGTGAGGAATTCTACCGCACCTGATCGGACCTGGCTGAGTTCCTCGACCGGATTTCCCAGTTGGCCGTTGGGGAAGCCTTGGATGACAAGCCTTCCTTTGGTGTCATCTTCGATAAGCTTGCACGCTTCGAGCATGCGTTTTGGCATCGGCTCTTGTGGTTGAAGTTCAAGGGCAAGCTTGTAGGAGAACTCCGCCGCTTGAGAGCGCTTTACACTGAACGTCGTGGCGGCCGCCAATAGCGAAACGCCACCGATAAAATTTCGTCTGCTGATCGTCATCATTTCCTCGCTCCCAAAGGTCAGCCACCAAGGCCATCCGTTTCTCCATCCCGTCTTCAGCCTTCAAGTGACCGTCGTCCAACGACGCTGCCGTGAAGAATGTCCCGCTACTCGGGACACCGACCCAATATACTCTTTTCCCTAAATTCCTGTCAAGGCGCGTTAAAACAGGGATTTTCAACTTGAGTGATTGTCGTCGTCTGGTGGTACCCTGGCACGGTTTCTGCCATCACTAAGCAAACGCTGCATGCAGGTTGAGGGTAAGCGATCTTTTCCTCGCACATTGACCAAGTTCGAATAGCTATTCCGCAAACGCCGCT
Source organism: Rhizobium sp. BK060 (assembly GCF_014193145.1). Lineage (NCBI taxonomy): Bacteria > Pseudomonadati > Pseudomonadota > Alphaproteobacteria > Hyphomicrobiales > Rhizobiaceae > Rhizobium > Rhizobium sp. BK060. Next base: position 180,025 of record NZ_JACHYW010000010.1, on the reverse strand, counting down.
ACGCTATTGATGGCCAGAACGCGCGAGAGGCAGTCATCGAGCAGCTCGACGACTGCAGACGAACTGGAATGCGGCAAACTGATTGGATGCCAGAAGAATGCGAATGTGTGGCCGCCATCGTCGTCCGTAGCATATTCCCAGCAGTCCGGGAGCCCTGTCGAGCCCCAAGTGAAGAAGTGCCAGGTTATCCGTTCCGGCCCTACATCCGTTGTTCCCAAGGCAGCCATCTCCACCGGACATACCAAACCACTTGCTTCAAGAAGTTCACGGCTAGCCGCATCTCGAGGCAGTTCACCTTCCTCAATGGTACCTTCACAAACTGGCACCCCGCCGACGGATGCCGAAAGTCGAGAACTTCGAGCCCATGCTCGGTAGCTCTGGTGACGATAGGGCAGGCTTTCTGGACGCTGATCATCCAAAGGAAATGAATGGCAGACGGGCGAGTTGTCAACGGCGGCTTAGGGCCGACTGCCGTCATGGTAGAGAAGCACCGATACCGTTGATAAAGTCGCGTCGAGATCGTGCGGCAGCATCTGGATTGCGGCTGGCGCGCCAAGGTGCAGCTCCCTTTATGCTGGTTTCGGCATCGGCGTCGGTATTAGCTTTGCGAGTTTCCGGAGGTTTTGGGCTGCGGCTGCGAGGTGGAACTCATCTCTAGCTCCATTCGGCCCTCGTAGTCGCAAGCGATCCAATCTGAGGATGCGTTTGAGGTGAGCAAAGAGCATCTCGACCTTTTTCCTCTCCCGTCTCGAAGTGACATAGGCTTCCGTTTTGGCGATATCGCGAGCCATGTCGCGAGCGCCCTCATGGATGGAGCGTGGTATTTTGCGCGCCGGGGGTGTTCGGGCAGCATTTGGGTTTCAGGGCGCAGGGATCGCAGTCGTGCTTGCTGGCTCGGTAGCGTACCATGCCATCCTCGTCGACAAGCGGACGCTCATTTTTGTAGGTGATCTGTCGCGAGCGTAACTCCTTGCCGCCAGGGCAGGTATAGAGATCGCGTTTGTGGTCGTAGACAAAGTCGGCTTTTTCGAAAGGGCCGTCGCGCCGCTCGGACTTGTCGAAGACCGGGATATGCGGCTCTATCCCCCGCTCGTGCACCAGCCAGCCCAGCATCTCGGCAGAACCATAGGCGCTATCGGCGGCCAGCCGTTCTGGATAAAGGTCGAAGCGATCCTGGGTGCGTTCGATCATGGTGCGTGCCGCGCCGACTTCGGCCTGTCGGATCGCCCGGCTCGCTTCGACGTCAACAATGGCATTGTTCATATCGATCAGATAGTTGGTGGCGTAAGCGAAGAAGGCATGGCCCTTCTGCGCTCCGGTCCACTGCGCCGCCGGATCAGACCTCGATACGAACTTCGGCTTCACCTCACTGGCCACACCCCACGCCGCGTCATCGAGCGTGTCGAGATATTCCTGGACCGAGCGACGGGTCTCGGCCATCGCACTCCAGTCGACAGTTTCCGACCCTTCCGCCGAGCGTTGCTTGTTCGCATCCGCCTTGATCAGGCTCGCATCGACGGCGAAGCCTTCGCCGCCGACAAGACCCTCGTCGATGCAACGCCTTACTGTCGTCTCGAATAGCTCGCGCAGCAGATCACTATCCCGGAAGCGGCCATGCCGGTTCTTGGAGAAAGTCGAACGATCCGGCACATCGCCTTCCAGGCCGAGCCGGCAGAACCACCGATAGGCGAGGTTCAGGAGAGCCAAGCGTTCCGCGCCTCTGGTCTCAACCTCGTCGTCAGTGCGATCGTCCACTGGAATACAGTCTATCTTGACCGCGCGGTCACACAGCTGAAACGAGTAGAACGAGATATTCCTGATACTCTGTTGAAGCACATCTCGCCGCTCAGTTGGGAGCATATCAACCTTACCGGCATCTACACCTGGGATGCCGAACATCAGATGCTGAACGGATTTCGATCGCCCCGCCTGCCAGGCGGGCTGCGGCGGGTCGCATAAGTTCTCATTCCGTTCGCCCTTAGCGTACGAGGCCTTTGTCAACCAAAGACAGCAATACCCTTGTACTCCACTGCTTTCCATGCGATTCTTCGGGCTTGAAGCGAAGGAAATCAGGATGTCTGAAACGATGCTGGCAACGCTTTCCAACATTCGGACAGTCGAAGACATGATCGTGGCGTTCGAGGATGAGCAGCATTGTCGGCGACTCCTGGAAGGCATGGTGTGGCCGGAGGGGAGAATCTGCCCAGCCTGTGGTTACAAACGCTCGATCGCGATAGCCGGCCGCGACATGGGCAAGCGTCGTGCACGGCCGGGTCTCTATCAATGCTCCAGCGGTGATTGCCGGTTCCAGTTCACGGTGACGACCCACACGCCCCTGCACGCCACGAAGCTTCCCTTGCGTATGTGGCTCAAAGCGATGTGGCTGATGCTGCAGTCGGACAAGGGCTTGTCCTCGGTGCGCCTCGCCGAGGCTCTCGGGGTGAGCCAGCCCACCGCCTGGCGCATGGGGCATGCGCTGCGCCTGATGGTTGCGCGCGAGCACATGCTTGATGGCACTGTGGAGATCGACCATTTCCATCTCGGTGGCCGCCCAAAGAAGCATCCAGATGATCCACCGCCCGGAAGAGGCCGAAAAGGTCAGCCGAATACGCAGAAAACGCCTGTCATGGCGATGGTACAGCGGCCGAACGACGACACGCCGGGCGCTCCGGCGGGCGATGCTCGTGCCGCGGTCGTGACCGGCCTTTCGTTCCGCGGCGCGGCGCGCGTCATCGAAACGCAGATCACGCCCGATGCCCGCTTGATGAGCGACGAGGCGAAGGCGTTCATGGCCATTGGTGAGCGTTTCGCCGAGCATGAGACCGTAAAGCACTCCAGCGGCGAATATGTTCGCGACGCTGTCCACGTCAATTCGGTAGAAGGGTTCAATTCGCGTGTTCGCCGCACGATTGCCGGCGTCTTTCACCACATCAGTCCGCAGCATGCCGATCTGTATTTCCACGAGATCGGCTTCCGCTGGTCGCAGCGTGTCGTCACAGGAAGTACCGTTCGCAAAACCCGGAATGGCCGCGCAATCGTGCGAACCCTCTGGTCGCGCGTGCCTCCAGCCCTGCAGTTGCCGAATGTCTTTCGCGCGGCGATCGGGCGGCAGATGCGTCGAAGCCCGGATGGCGGCATCAGCATCAAATCAGCCGTAGCTGTCTTTGGTTGATAAATGCCGCGTACGATTTTGCACTCCTCTTGTTCCCGTCCCTATTAGTGCGTCCTGGTGACACTGGCCATCAAAATTCGGGATCATCGAAATTGGCTCGTGGAAGCCAATCTCGATGACAACTTATTTTCAGCCAAGCGCAGTTTACTTTCGGTCTCCTATCAGAAGCGCGATGCCAAGACCCGCAGCGGCCGCGATTGCCGAATCTCCGCGGTCGAACTCCTTGCAAATGGATAGACTTGCCGACTGTGACGCAACGACAAAGAGTAAGCACCCGCCACAACGTTACGGCTTGTAGCGGACAAAAGAAGTTCGAGGGAGGATGACGCCTCCCTCGAAAGCTGACCTCAATCGAGGTCAGCGAGGAACGTCGCCATGTCGCGTGCAAATTGCTCGTCCTCGGCCTGCGCTCGTGCGACGAGGGCAGCAACCTTGTCAATGGCGTAGGCGCGTAACCAATATTTAACTAATTGATCCTAACAGATATCTTCTGCTCTTATGCATTGATTTCCGTTCGCGGTCTGCTGCTCAACTTCCCTATTTGTAAATGAAACCGATTGACCCGTGGAACTGCCCCTCGCGTGCTGGCATATCCCGGCCGCCGTAAAGCTTGTTGATGCGGTTGAGCATGAAAGTCTTGGCGTCATTCTCCGGGCTGAAATTGTCGTCGGGACGATCTAGCTGACTGCGGGCCGTCGGGCGGACGAGATAGGGTGTAGCGATGATGACGAGTTCGGTTTCATCACGCTGGACGACGCGCTGCCGGAACAATGTGCCGAGAAGCGGAACCTTGCTCACGCCGGGAGTACCACTTGTAGTTTGAGCAACGTTGTCGCGGATAAGGCCTGCTAGCGCGATCGCGCCACCCGACGGAAGCTCTACCGTCGTTTCAGCTGAACGACGTTGAAAGGTCGGTTGCGCGCCGGACGCAGACGGCGCCGGCTCGGAGACATTCGTCGTAATTTGTAGGCTGATGCGGCCGGACGACAAGACCACAGGCTTGAAGGAAAGATTGATGCCGAAGTCGAAAGGAGTGACCGTCGCCTTACCGTCATTATCGGTGGTGGTGAAGAGCACTTGACCGCCCGAATTAAAGGTAGCGGCCTGGCCGGATACTGCAGTCAATGTCGGCTCAGCTAGCGTCCTGACGACCTTGGCCTGCTCCAGCGCGTTCAGATAGTTCGAGATGTCATATTTACCGATAGAGCTTTTGAAAAGCGCTGCCAAGCCGCCAGCGGTTGTTGCTGCTGCACCGTCGGCCGCGGGTGTTCCCAGTTGGGCAACAGTCAAGCCCGCGGAGTTTGAAATCAAATTATCGAATCCGAGTTGCTTCAGCACGTCTCTCCGGATCTCTGCGATGGTAACTTTGAGTGTGACCTGATCTTCTCCTTCAATACGAAGCAAATTGACGATCTGCGAACTCTGCCGGCCTTCCGCAAATAGCTGCACAGCGTTGTCTCCGCCGGAGGCGGTGGCAGTTTCGTTGCGAGTCGTTGCTTCACCGCCCTTCAGAAAGGCTTGTGCGAGTTGGGTGGCCTGTGCGGCGTCCTGCGGTGTGCGTACCGTGCCTGTCAGAACAATATTGTCTGACGCGATTTCAACATTGATGTTGGAATCTGGGATGAAGCGTCGGAGATTACTTTCGAGACCGGTAACGTCGCGCTCGATAGCGATATCAAGGTTGACGATGCGCTGACCATCGGAGCCGAAGATAAATATATTTGTCTGACCGACAGTTTTCCCAAAAAGATAGATGCGACGAGAGCTACGTGTGACTGCATCGGCCATGGTGGGATCAGCTACGAGAATATCGTGGGCGTCGACCGGCAGGTCAACGACGAGCGCCTTCTTCAAACCCAACTTTATGCTACGATGAGCGCCAGTGCCCGTCTGGGTGATGATGGTCATACCATCAGGATCGGCCCAGGTGACGTCAGCTTTAAGAAAAGCCAGTCCAATGCCGGACAACGCGATTGCTAACGCCATGCTGGCAGTTTTGCTCAACCTTGTGCCGCGCTTCATATTGCCCATGCGCACTTCCTTCAATCAGTCTTCGGCGATCAATTATCGTCGCCCTTGAGGGGATGCTGGCGAGGCGTCACGGCTCTCCACATCCGGTGGCCAGAGGCGACGGCTTTTCGTGTTGTGATGGGTATGTGTTGATTCGATAGCAACGCGCCATTTGCAAACTGGCGAACCACCTTCGACGCGCACGTTTTTTGCGTGTTTCAGATGCTCGTCTCGTAATTCGGACTCTAGATACGTCTCTTGGCACTGGTGGCTACATTTCCAGCAGAGGGCCGGCGACATATCGGATATCGCCGCTCTATTTGGTGTCACAACGGATTCCCTGTGGCTACAAAATGGTGGCGTTAGCGACCTGGGGATCGTTCCGGGAGAAGTGCTCAAGGTTCCACTCGTCACGGGAAAACTGAACTGGCCAATCGTGGGAACGATAAAGCCCAACTCAAATGTTGTTCTGGAATTCGAGAACGTACGGGGAGCTGCGGTTTGGGCGACAGGAATTGAGATGATCACCGTCAAGAAAGAATCAGAGAACCGCTCAACGATCGAGATTGATCATCAAAACGGTTTTGTATCGGTACTTCAGGGATTGACCGCCGTTCAATAACAAACAGGCGACATGGTCGATGCGGATGACCTCCTCGGCAAGGTAGCAGACGAAGAATTTGGCTTCCAGGTGCTGGAGCGTGGCGAGAACATAAACCCGTTTGAGGTGCTCGCTACCTCCACCGAGACCAAGAAGTGACACACGCGATGACATCATAACGACCGTTCTCCCTCCAGGACCCTTCTACGCGAAGCCGAGCTTATGAAGCGGCTGGACGTCGGTCGCACGCCGGTTCGCGAAGCGATCCAACGTCTGCAGTATGACGGCTTTGTCTTCGTCAGCGCGCGGCGAGGCACCTTCGTGAGCACGATCGACATCAACGACCTGACGGATGTCTACGAAGCGCGCGCACGAATCGAATCTTGGGCTACGCGGCTTGCCGCTGAACGTCTACGCGAGTTCGCAGGCTGGACGCTCGTCAGTTGATCGAGGAGCTGAAGGAGACGACTGGACCAATGGCGCTGGAAGATATCCTGGCTCTGGACCGGCGCGTTCACCGTTTCGTCTACAAGGCGGCGAAGAACCCATATCTCTCTAACACGCTGGATCACTATCACAACCTGTCGCTAAGGATCCTATACGTGGCGATGAAGTGGTGCCCGACGTTAGTCCCTCGTCTCGAGGACGTTCTTCGCGAGCAGGTACTGATGCTGGAGGCGGTTTGCTCAGGTGATGCGGATCGGGCCGAGAAGATCGCAACGGATCATGTGGCGGTCTTCGAGGTGGAGGTTCGGAAGGTGATGTAATGGGCGCCTTGAAAGGATAGGAACCTTCAACCCTGTTATTTATATAGAGCTAACGCGCTGAAATTGCTCGGCCGCAGAGGTATACTGGTCTTTAACGTAACGGCCGAAATGAGGCCGGCCACAGAATTCCGCGCCGCGAAAGTTCCGATTAAATTTTACCGGCTTTCCCGACGTCGCAGAATAGTGCACAGCACCGCCAGCTTCAGCCTTCGGTAACAAGCAACTTGTCGAGTTCTCTCCGGCAACGATCAAATCACTTAGTCAAGAGTAACGGCATGTCTCCATCGTACTTATTAAAAAGCCAGCTTTCGGAAAAGCAGATCGAAGCGGACGTGTCGTTTTATCTAGGTTGGTGCTCAAACGAGATGCCCTTTCGGCTTCTTGATATCGACGAGCAAGAAACGGGTGCCGACAAGCTTTCGACGGTCACCGTACCGATCTACATACAATTCAAAAAGTCGCAGGGTCTGCAGCCGCTTCCTCCGGAACAGCGAAAGCGCCGCGTAGTTGAGGACAAGATGCAATCTGTCCGTCGATTTCGTAGAGACAATATGCTGTCAGACGATCCCACACTCTTTTTTGGTCTTCGCGCTATGGCCGAGCACGCCAGCGATTTCCAGCACAACATACTTCTGGATCATCACCGACCTGAAAGCAGTCACGCGATCTACGTCGCGCCATTACATCTGGACAAGGAGCGCTACTTTGTCGATTTGCTGACCGGCAAGAGGCACCTTGACGACCCTTGGATATGGAAACGCGCCGAGCTATTGTCGGATATCGGGCATCGCGCATGGTTGAGCCGCTACGCCTTCCAGCCTTTTCTAAGGAACCATATTTCGATCGCTCCGCACGAGAGAGTAAGCACACACCGCCACTTCTACGCCTTTAGCGCCTCCGGCGACGAAGTCAGCTGGCATTCGCCCTCTATAGTTCCCGGGGGCCCATTCAGGCTGTCTGACTTCATGACAAACAGGGTCCGACAGATGATTGCCGGTACTGGCGATCTCCCCTCGCCCGAACAAGCTCTTGGCGTGTGCGAGTATGTCGCTGAGCAGTACAACTTCGACATTCCCGGTCTCCGATCCTCAGGGACCGCCTTCGATCGCCTTCGACACTACGGTCGCTGGCTGCATAAAGCGCATGATATCCGGCAAATCCTCCTTTGTGCAGACAGGGAGAAAATCAAGGCAATCCGGGAACGGGTGCTTAGCTAGCTTCCAGGCGACTATTGCATACACGCGTCTCGTTACGTCCACCCAGCAATCGTAGGAAATATGGTTCAGCGGCCCCAGCATCGGGCTCTGGACCGGAGATGACAAAAACGCGTGCCCGCTTTGAACTCCACAAGGAGAGCCGAACAACTAGCTAACGATAATGGCACATTAACAAGAAGATGCGAAAGCAGCGATAAGTACCTTATTGTTATCATTGGAAGAAGGTCACGGCAGCAATGAGAAAGCTATTTTCGTTTGGGCGCAAATTTAAGGGATTCGATCCGAAAGCCTTCCGTGCCGAACTTACTAATCTAAATGAGCGAGATTTTGTAAGCTGGTTTGCGGGATCGGTTTTACAAGACGGGGGGCGCCCAATGGTACTACTCCACGGGACATGCGCTCTAATTGAAGAATTTCGACCGTTATCGCATTTTGGCACCGCTCTAGCTGCACGCGATGGCTGGGTGAGAAGCTACAACAAGAATTATTTTGTTTACCCCGAAGAGCATCAATTCACGCAAAGTGGGATCGATCGAAGCCCACGCAACAACGTCGGATTCGGCAGTTTTTACATGGTGGCGATGAGAGCGACCCGGCCGATCTTCTTGGTGGATCCCGGAGACACCCACGATATTTCAGTTTTTGTCAGCCAGCTTTTAAACGCTCAAATTCTATCTACAGCTGATGCTGAAGCAATCATGGACAGCTCCAAATCGGAGGCCATATCATTGATCCAAGATGCTTTACTCAGTTCTGGCTTCGATAGCATCTGCTATCGAAACGATTTCGAGGACAGCGGGCAAATGTCTTTTGTAAATCTTTTCCCTGAGCAAATTCGCCCAGCTTTTAATGCGCCTAATGGCCTGACATACTTCGATTCAAGCCCATTAAGCTGGGCTCAGAGGTGTAGAGCCCCTAAAAGGATATGAACCGTGGACCAGTTGACCGGTACATAGTAGGTCGCGGAAATCACGATCAAATTGCCAGTCTCATTTTGGCTTTGGCCTCCTCTACGTGCGGATCGCCGAGCCTCCGAGGTGCGGCGTCCGCACCGGTTCAGAGTGCGGCGCGGAGGCTTATTGATCAAGCGCGCTTCCCCAGTGGAATATGACCCCCGAACGAAGATCATCATAGTCCACGATGACAATGTCGAGGGAGACCAGAACGTCCCGTGCTGTCGCTCTCATGCCCTTCGGAAGGATGAGGATTTTACGATAATCTCGTTTCAGTCTCTTTTCATAGACAAGCAGCTGGCCGACAGCTTTCAAATTGGCGCTTGTCTTTGGAAAAGCAAGCTTGTCTTGAAGTGACTGGGGGAGACCATGGCGAGCAAGTGGCTTGCCGTCTAGAAGTCGGATGATTGGCCGGCGTATCACCGTGTCTGTATCGGCTCCCGCGGCCTCGGAGTATGCGTCACCTCCGATCTGCACGAAGTAAACGTCATCCCCATGGGGAACGGCAGCGACGTCCCCAAGCGCGATCTCGCGTATGAAACGCCAAGTGTGCTCCAGAGCATTTGCGAGGTTTTCATCCGGGTAGTCACGCTTCAGGATTGCCCGGAAGTCGTCTTTAGACAGCGGTCGATTCAGCAACTGGTCGGAGTCGCTCCAACCGATCGCAATCACGTTTTCCGACAGGAGCGGAATAGCCTGATCCACCCTACCCGGCTTCAGTCTCAGACCCCACGTTCCCATCCCAAATCACTCCATCTTCATTTGCTCGCAGCGGGATCCAAGGACCGAAGCCTTGCAAGCTCCAAATAATTGCGAACAATGAAACCGAGTGCTTCCGAAGGGATATACCTTTGGAAATTGTCGCCGCGCGCGATCGCCTTTTGTACATTCCGAGCGTCGATATCGCTCAAGCCACTGAAATCAAGCCGGCCTTCATCTCGCGCGATGCTCATGCCACCCCCGGATCAGCAGGGAGCGCGACGATGTTGTCCGCGCCAAACCACGCACTCAGCCGCACCATGGCATTAGCGCTGAGCAGCTGCGTGAACAACAAGGCTAACCGCACCTTTGGTCGAGAACACGCCACATAGAAAAGATTGCGGTTGTTTTCAAAGAACTCGACCTTATCGGCGGGCGGCCCCGCTTCTATCCATTCAAGCATCTGACCGAAATTATATTTGTTCCAACCGCGGCCAACGATCACCAATACGTTCTCGAACTCGGCACCCTTGACGCCGTGCTTGGTCGCGAAGGGCGTGTGCCCGTCGATGAACCGATCGAGAGCTATCAGCTCAATGTAGGGAACGGCGCGAAGCTTCCGCAGCCTAGTGACCCGCCGAGACTCCCCTTCGATCGGTTCAGGGCCAGCATCAGCCAGCCTTTTCTCCGCTTCCTCCACAGTCTCCGGTAGACGCATGTGCGGCTGACCAGCGATGTAATCGACAACCTCGCCGATCGTGCCCGACATGCGCAGAGCGAGTAAGGCGGTCATGGCATTCGTCCAAGCGACTTTATCAGCATGCTTGCGGATTTTCGGCGCCCCGGTCCCAAAGCACTCGAACATTTCGCCGTATCGCTTGGCCTCAAACGCTGCGCATGCGGGTTCGAGCTGATCTGCGAGAAACTTGATGTGTGGATCGTCCTTCTTGAGCCAGGGATCATTAAACTGTCCATAGATCGGCGGGATGTTCGCATAGCCTTGCTCCCGGGCAAGCACGCTGTGGCTGAGCATGAGGATCTTGGTCTTCTCGACCGCAAAGTCCCATCCCTCGCCAGCCAGCCGCTGTTTGATATGCGCGAAATACGCTTTCGCTGCCTCCGGGCTCGTATCGCCTGTCCAGTGACCACCACCTTGCCCGGTACGGCGAGCACCAGGCCATTGGTTGGTATGAAACAGGCGGGCTTCACCCGGCAACGCGGGATCGCGAACCATTTGAGGGAGCGCTGGTCGCATTCGGTTGAGCATCTGCACGATTGGGTGGGTCGACCGGAAATTCGCGTTCTTGTCGATCACCACCAGCGCCGGATGGTCGACCAAACCGCAGCCCTCTCCGTAGATTTTCTGCCAATGATCGCCGAAGAGGCCAATCTGCGGACCATGTCCCCCTTCGAGAAATTGCGCCTTGATCGCATCGACGAAGCCTGCATCGGTGTCCTGATATTCATCGATCAGGAGAATTGGATAGCGGGCTGTAAGCACAGATCGGAACTTGGGATAGCTCAACGCTTCAATCATGAGTGCCAGCACGTCGTCGTGCCGGAGAGTGACCTGATGGTCGCCGACGCTTGGATATCCCAACTCATAGTGGACGCGTCGCGCGCCAATGCCGCCGACAGGATCCAGCCGCTCTGCCCAGCCGTCGAGATTGGGAACAAGTGCCCGAAGCGTCGACTGGAAGTCCTTCAGGAGGGACCAGCAAAACCCGTGGATTGTCTCAGGGCGCACAGCGGGATGCGCCTGGATACGCGAAATGATCTCGTCCTTGGCGACATTGGTATAGGTGATACAACCAACCTGCTGACCAGCCCGAAGAAGCTCCGCACCCCGGCGATCGATCAGACGGCGGAGCGCCTTGTCGAGCGAGAAAGTCTTGCCGGCGCCAGCGCCAGCCTCAAGCCGAAAGCTGGTGCCGTCGTCGAGACAGGCGAACATCCGTTCGAGTGCAATTCGCCCGGCGGCATCTGCAGGATTCTCAACCTCTTCAGCCATGATCGCCAACCTCCGCGACGTTCACCGCTACTCCAGCAACGCCCGCGACGATCTCAACAGCAACCGCAGGTGCCGGCTGCACTGGCGCCGGATTGCCCTGCGCCAACCAGCGCAGACCTTGGCTGATGTAGCGCGGCACAATCCAATCTGTGCGTACGATCGCATGCTCCAAGGCGAAGGTCGATTTCTTCTGATCACCAGCCAACTCATAGGCGGCCAACGCCCGGTCACCGTCGCCAAGCGGGAAGCGAACAGGATTTGCGAGGATGAAGGCGTCCTCGAAACTCCGGCCGCACGGCCCCCCATCAACCTCCGGCACCTGGAAGGAAAGCCGCCGGCCGCCAGTCGTCTTCTCTGCCTCGGATTTCCCCAGCAACGCGGCTGGCGACACATCGGCGTCGAACCACGCTTTGAGGCATCCGTTGCTCGTGAACGTGCCTTCCGCCACCGGCACAGCGACCCGCTTTCCGGTGCCGTTAGGCGTCACAGAATCGATGTCGGTGATGATGAGGGTGCGCAGTTCGAGGAAGGTAAGCAGATCGAAGAAACGATGCGCATAAGCCCCGCCGACCTCCATGACCGTAAGATATTGGCTTCCGAGCTGCGGCTCACCGACCGCAGAGGCATCGCTCTTGCGAATCATCTCGGGGAGCAGGATGCGCTCTGCAGTGCCCTCAATGAGCACCGCCTTGTCGGCAAAGAATAGATCGCACCTCGTCAGCGTCAGATATTGGTGAAGAAACTCGCGGTCCGGTTCCGGCGCGCCACCCATTCCTCTGCGCAAATCCTTTACAACGGAACGGCGCATTCCATCGCCATCTGGCACAGAAAGGAAATAGCGCATGGCCTCGAACCCAGCCTCGTTCGCCATGTGAGGGGAATGCGTGCTCACAATAAACTGGACGGGCCAAGGCCTATTCTCATTAAGCTGAGAAACAAACGCGTTGATGATCTGATCCAGTTGCCGGATGAAGACCTCCTGCATCTGCGGATGAAGATGCGCCTCCGGTTCCTCAATAAAGATCAGATGCACGCCGGCCGATGTCGGGGCGGCCTGGAACTCGCGGAAGAACCGCAACAGCTGGAGCAGCATGTAAACGAGGTTGCGAACGCCGAGACCATTATAGGTCTCTGGCAACGTCATCCCATTGACGCCGACATAGCGGACCTTCGTATGATCGTTCAGCAGCTTATCGACGTCGAAACTTGTCTCTGTTACGAGGCCGGGGTCGGAAAGACCGGGATAACCGAACAGGTCGAAGGTCGGCAGCAGCGAGGTGAGCTTCGCGTTGAATCCTGCGTGCAGATCACCCTGAATTTGCTCGACGGCCGCCTTCAATTGTTCGGCCGTACTCCGCTTCTCAGGGTCGACGGGGTCGGTGAGCGCAGTTTGGAAAAGTACCTCCACGACTTTGCCCAAAACGTCGCGCTCACGGTGTGTGTCGTCATCGAGCCCACGCTGAGCGTTGATGAAACCACCCCGGATCAGCGTTGTAAGCGTCTTTGGCTCCAGTGCCTTGCGATTAGTAGGGTCATTGGGATCAACTGCCTCCAGCGATGCTCCATACGCGCCGGACAGCCCCACACTCACCGCGCGAAACAAGTTCAGCCGGTTGACCGCGACGTCGTCGCCGACCGCCACGCCGCTAAAGAGTAATGCCGGCGCAGTCGGGCGTGGTCCGTAAGTCAATATGAGGCGTGCATCCGTGCAGTCCGGATCAAGATCAACGATGCAGTCGCTGAGCGGGCCAAGGTCCGGCGAGTCGACATCGTACGTGATGTCAATCGAAACCTTGATCGCTGGGAGCAGCGCGACCACATCAGGCACCAGCTGCCCAGCTTGGAAAGCCTCGAAAGCAACCCAGAACTCTTCGTGGCAGCCCAGCGAAAAATCCTCCAATCGAAACGACAGCGATTTCTCGCTCAGGAGTCGCCGAAATAACTCCGCGATCGACGTTTTGCCGCTATTGTTCCGCCCTACAACCAGGGTCGTCCGCTCTTCCAGGCCGACCCCGACCTGCCGCAATAGTCGGAAATTCTCGATGTCAACGCTCTTGATCCGCATCAGCCCCCGCCCCTGTTTTTACCGCGCTCAGCTCTCGCGGTTAAATCTGCCCAATGCGCCATGAGAGCGCACTATTCTTCGCCGTCGTCGTCGTCTTCCAGATCCTCATCGTCGCCGATGCTATAGTTGATGGTATCGCTGACCTCGTCGGTCTCCTCCATGTCCTCCACCGGAGGCTCTTTAAGAAACTCATGGAGTGCCTTCAGCTTCTCCAGCAGTTCGTCGAAAGTAATGACCACAACGCCGCGGAGGTTGTTGCGATACAACTCGAAGGACTTCTTGTGAGCTTCGATTGTCGGGGTAGTGCCTATGATGACGATGCACCCGACGGCATATGTGGAGGCTTCCTCCCCTCGAGAGTATCTTAATAGCTGGCCAATATTTTCCTGAAGAAGGTAGCGCTGGTCCATGACTTGCGTGACGGCACCGGAGATACCAGAGGAGGGCGCATGAATGCCGCCGCGATATTCCGTTTTGCCGAGTAGTTTCGCTTTGGGCGTCTTGATCTCGACGATGGATAGATTGCCGATGGCTCCGCTTTTGACAACGAAATCGGCGAGCTTGCCGCCCTTGTTGTCAATGTCCACCCCGCCGACCGGCATTTGTTCCTTGAATATCATAGCTGGCAGCCCGAAGGCCAGCCGGAGGATGAACGGGTTTTTGGACAAAAACTTCTGCCAACTCCCTTCCTTCAGTGTTTCATCGGCAAGCCGGTCCTCGAATTTCGTGATCACATCTTCCAGTGTAACGAGCTCGATCTCCCGGTTGAGTTCGAGAAGTTCGTCGTGATTTTCGTTGAGGAGCTCTTTCGCCGACGATTTGACGACACGGACGGCCGCTGACTGGTTCCTCGATCGCGCCTGTGATCGCCTCCCTGGAGCGTTGATAGCAGCATCGAGGATCGCGTGGAGGTCCCCCTTTGTGCGACGCACAATGGGTCGCTGCTCACTTATTGGTTTCAAGGGAAAGACAAGGTCTGATAGGAGGAAGTTCTTTTTCTCAACGTTAGCGAAATCAACGGCGGCTTTGTGCGTACGGTTTAGAGTCTTGCGGATCGGCTCGTAAATCGACCTCGGCAGAAAGAAAATGCGGTCCTCAATAGAGGTCTCGGAACCACGAGTGATGCGGATTTCATCGACGTTATCAAATTCTTCGATAGCTTCCACGATGAAGCGCAGCATGTATATCAGCCCAAATCCGTCGAACGGGTCATAACTGAAACCAGCCGGAAACTGGCGGAAGTGATATCTGCCGTCGTCATTCTCCTCATCATCGAAGATGGGCATAGCCTCATCGACACTGATGCGCTGGATCGAGCGGTATTTGTTGGTGCCAAAGTACGAGCTTCGGGGGAGAAGGATCGTTGGATAGGTGGTGAGCAGGTTCAGCTCTGGGTCGTATTCGGCTAGCAATATTTCGTGGCTGCCGAAGTCCAACACCTTCGCGTTTCCTTCCTCGATTAGGAATTGACGCATCCCATCGGTCACCTTGACGGTGAACTCTTGAAATCCGTTAGGCTGAGTATAAAGGAACAGGATGGAACCGTCCTCAATCCTCTCCCTAACCTGCTGAACTTTCGGCGTATTATCTTCGACCACTGTTCTTTCGCCCCAAATTACCGCTAACATGACTGCGCTGGTCGCCGCAGGCAACTCGTCCGGCGCAATATCGCCACTTAAAGGGTGCAGATTGGCATAAAGATGGGGATAGCGATGTCGCTGGACCCCAACCTGTATTGCAGCTGGAGCGGGAAGTCGGGCGCCGAGCTTCGCACCTCGATGCAGCCGTTAATATAAGCCTGCCGCCGATGACAGCGCCGAGATATCGTCTCAACTCCCTATTCGGCCGGGATGAGGGCGCAGAGCAGGCAAAACTAATGCGATCAAAGCTGTCGGGATATCACCATATATCCAGCAACAGATTCCACTGGCGGTCAGCATTGAAGGCGACCTCATCATCTATGTCGTTTAGTGGCGACCACGCGCTGAAGAACTCATCGACGAGTCCATCCGTAGCTAGGGCTCCCAGGCATGCGGGGCCTGTGTACTTCCGAACAAAATATGCAACTCGGCTGTAATCCTCGTCATCAATGAGAGATGCCGTGATAACGTCGTACTGCATCGTATGCCACATGTCGTCGACATCGAGCAGACCGAACCTCCTCTTCGGATGATACCTTCCTACCCGACTTTCGAGGCAGGCGAGATTGATTTGCGCCAAGTCCGTCAAAAGGCGAGCGATGTCAATCGCCTCGTCAACGGATACAATGTCATCACCAAATATGCGTAAAGCCGTTGACGGAAATCTGTAAGAGAACAATTCTCGTTGGTCTTTTGCAGCGAGTAGCCTCGGTTTCACCGTATCTTCGTGGCGCTGGCCGAGGCGCTTTAGTTTGTCACCGGTCAGATTGAGGATATTGTTGTGCGTCATTTCGATTGTTTTTTCGCCCCGCCAACCAAGGCACGGAAGCGTCAGGAGAAATGCGCGGCTACAGTTCAGAAGCACATAGTATCGCAGATAGGGCAGGGTCACCTGCAGGTTACGTTCTTCGGCATACTCAGCAGAATTCGCTAGAACCGTAGAGCCAAGGACGTATTTTAGTGCCAGATAGCTTCGGATAAACCAGTCGGTGTTGTGTGCATCTTCAAAAGCACGCGCGATCGGATCAAATAGATCTCGTGTCCGGCTGATATAGTTTTTGATCTCACGGTCAGAGCAGCGGGTCGGAAGCTCCTTGTAATGATAATTGAAATCCGAACCAGTCAGAGAAACGATCGCGTCAGAGTCCATACAAGCCATCCAAGTAGCGATACGTAGCAAGATCCCCGCGAGCAATGAATATGTGCAATCGGCAATCCATGGACGATCAGGGTGCATATATTATCATCGGATTCAAGCGGTTGAGAGATAATATGATGCCGAGCTTCGACCCTTCAGCCGTATGATGATGGGCATGCCTGCCAATGCACCTTTTCCATCTGGTGCGTTCGCCCAACATTTCTCTTTGCAACCGATGACCGCATAACTGGAATGTCAGCTTTTTTCATTCATATATTGACATTGTCAGATTTTGTCGCCACATTGCAAACATTGGAGGCGATGATGACTGACGGACCTTTCCGAAATTCTGCATTGAGCAATAAGTGGAAGCAGTATGGACGGGACCTCGTCAACGACGCGGCTTCCCAGGATGAGCGTGCTAAGCAGGCCTGTCACAGTGTACTTGGTGCGATCGATACGAAGGCCTTCGACCGCCTTTATCGTGAACTGGATTCTCGTGCATCGCGTGACCAGATGGATCTAGATTCCGTCGCCGCGACTGAATCCATCTTCGACAACAACGAGCGCTCGTCTTTCGGCGATGCGCTCGAGCGAAATCTCCTCTGCAATCTTCGGGAGGGGATGTCGGAACGAAAATCGCTCGATGCGGCCCTCGGGAGCGCTGTCAGCGAGCTTCTCGAAAACGCTAAAAATCGTATCCACGAGGAATGTCTTCGCGCCAGAGATGTCGGTGACATGAATCGGTCGGATTTTGCAAAGGGCGTTCAGCGAAATCGAGAAACCTTTGCGAGCATTGATGTTGGCAGCGTTTGTGCTGCCCTCGAGAATGGCAATAAGAACGCGTTCCGCCGGACCGCACGCACGGATGTGAACGATGGACCAGATGAAGACTGAAGCGCCCTTAGAGGCCCATCAAGAAAAGCGGCTCGTCGCTGTTGAGAAGGGTCGAGCCATCCAACGTCCGGAGTTGGATAAAGCTGTAGTTGCCGAGATCGGCAAACACATACAGTTCGTTCCTGATATTCTTGATAGCTTTGACGTGAAGGGGTTCGGGGCGAAACATTATGACCTGATGGTCTTGGCAGCCGCGATCGAGTTCGCCGACCGCCGGTGGAGGCGACCGGCATCATGGCTGCGCAACCTGCATGTTACGATCCCGGTCATCGACCACGCGTGCTGGTCAAAGCCTGAGGTTCAGTCGTCACTCCGAAGCGCCATGAATTTTCTGACCGGCGACAGCTGGCGTTTCGATTTTGTCAAAGCCGCAAACGCGTCTCCGATAGGTTGGCGGCAGGTACCGCTTATGTTTGACCAGCCGAAGACTTTCGCGATCGCCTATAGCAACGGATTGGATTCGCGCGCAGCGTCCGCGCTGAGCGGCCCCTCCTCAGAGGCGCTGTGTATCCGCGTTGCCGGCACCAAACAGCGCCGGATGGATGGCGACAGCCACTTCACTCAGATCCCCTTCCGGGTGAAGGGTTTCAAGGGAAAAGAGAGCAGCTTCCGATCTCGCGGCTTCCAGTTCGCGGCGATCGCGACAATCGCCTCGCACATTTCGAATATAAGCCGGATCATCGTGCCGGAGAGCGGGCAAGGTGCACTCGGCCCGGTGCTCGTGCCGCTTTACAATATCTACACTGATTACAGAAATTTCCCGACGTTTTTCAGGAAAATGGAAAGGTTCACGCGGGCTTTGCTGGACTGCAGCATCAAATTTGAACAGCCCCGCCTATGGTCGACTAAAGGTGAGACGATGACGGCGTTTCTGGGTCTGGCGGGCAAGAAGCACCAGCATTTGATCAAAACGCGTTCGTGCTGGCAGACGCGCAGGATCGTCAATGCCGAGCGCCGCCGGCAATGCGGTCTTTGCGCTGCCTGCCTCCTGCGTCGAATGAGCCTGCACGCGGCAGAAGTCGTAGAGCCGAGTGACACCTACGTTGTCTCGGATCTATCCGCTGCAGAAGTTGAGACGGCGCTCGCGAACATCAGCGACGAAGCTGATCGCGACATCATGGTTGAATATGGAAGCGTGGCGGCTCGCCACCTCGACCACCTCGCCGCAATGTCCGATTTGCCCGATGCCGCGTTGCGGCCATTCGCTTCGCAGATTGCCGCCGCGACTGGTGAGGCCTATGAGCTTACCCTTCAAAACTTGAGAATGATGTTAATGACGCATGCCCGAGAATGGCGGACCTTCTTGTCCGCACAAGGTGAAAAAAGCTTCTTGAACAGCTGGATGGACGGAGGCCGCTATGACCGTTCTAAATGAGCTGAGCGCGCAAGAAATTGGTCGCCGGCTCAGGATTGCTCGCGAGAACGCTGATGTTCGCCAAGATGACGCTGCACAGTTCATCGGTGTCTCCCGACCGACGTTGGTCTCTATCGAGAAGGGCGTAAGGCGTGTTCGCATCCAAGAGATCCAGAGTTTAGCTCGCCACTACGGCGTGTCAGTAAACGCCTTGCTGCGACGCGAGGCGGTCCATACGGATCTGATGCCGAGGTTCCGCAAGCTGCGAGAGACGGAAGACGAACATACGCTAGAGGCAATACGACTGCTTAATGACCTGATCAAAGCAGACGTGGAGCTCGAAAACATTCTCGGTATACAGCGTCGCCGCAACTATCCCCCAGAGCGGGGCCTCAACGAGGGTGACGCAGTCGCGTTAGGGGAGTCCCATGCGAAGGAGCTTCGAGACTGGCTCGGGCTGGGATCAGGCCCAATCGCTGATATCTTTTCCATCGTGGAGCAGGGGCTCGGAATTCGTCTCTACCAGCGGCGCCTCTCTTCAAAGTCACGTGTGGCGGGCCTATTCACCTACGATGATAACGTGGGCGCTTGCATTCTGCTGAACGCAAACCATCCGTTGCCTCGCCGGGTCCAGACCGCGGCACACGAAACCGGGCATTTCTATGGGACGCGGCAAATACCTGAGGTCCTCGAAGAGGACGAGAAATTCCTGTCGCGGGACGAGCGCTACGCAAACGCCTTCGGCCGCGCATTCGTCGCGCCCGCAGAGAGTTTTGGCGAGAGCTTTCGAGAACTGAAGGAGATCACTGGAAAGACGACGCGCCGTCTCGTCATTCTACTTGCGGACCAGTATGGGATTTCCCGCCAGGCCTGCGTTCTGCGTTTGGAAGAACTGGGCCTTGTGAAGAAGGGAACTTGGTCTTGGTTCGAAGATAACGGAGGTATCACGGACGAACAAGCACGAGAGGTTCTTGGAAGCGCTGCAGACCGGCGCGACGTCGGAAAAGCCGATGCAGACCGGTTGGTCTCGCAACGAATGAGCTTGATGGCACATGCAGCTTGGAAGCGCGAGCTAATGTCTGAGGGGCAGCTCGCCGAACTCCTGAAAATCACCAGGCTGCAGGTGCGTGAGATCGTCGACGAAATCGAGCTTGAGGAAAAAGAGACGGATGACCTACTCAAATTCCCTGAGTGACGATACCGTCCCCTTGGTTCTTGATACGAGCGTGCTCATCAACCTGCATGCCTCCAGGTGCGGGGTCGATATTCTCACTTCGATTCCAAATCCGATCGTCGTCGCGAACGTCGTAGCTGGCGAGCTTGAAAACGAGACGAGCCGTCGCAATGGCGAAGAGGCTTTCCTGCGGGCACTTTCCGCAGCTGGACACGTCATGTTGGTTGATCTGTCGGACCAGGAATTCGAGATGTTCTTCGAGCTCACTTCAGTATCGCCTTCACTCGATGACGGAGAGGCGGCGACGATCGCGGTCGCCAGCGCGAGGGGCCTCTATCCGGTTATAGACGAGAAACGCGGCCGAATTCGTGCCAGTGCAATCATGGGCATCGAACCTGCATGGTCGCTCGATCTCGTTCTTCACCCGATAACTGCTGAGAGCCTTGGGGCGGAGGGTCATAGGGAGGCCCTTTTCCGGGCACTGCGCGATGGTCGAATGCGCATTCCTCCAGAAAGCACGTCCCATGTTGTCGGTATTATAGGCATCGAAAATGCCGAATACTGCACCTGTCTCCCGGGTTACAAGCAGCTCTTCTCACGTCGCGAACAGCAGAAAAGACAGGTGAACCAATTGATCATTTAGCAGATTCGTCCCCGCACGGATTGGCGGGCGCGCAGGCAGAAGCTGTGAGACCCCCAAGGAAAAATACGAACGCCGAAGAACGACGGAGCCCCATTTGATCTCGCCTAAAGGGACGCCCAGCCGTTCGATTGAACGGTAGTACAGCACCGCAATAAAACTATCCTGCCTTCCAGCTTTCGAATGGGCCGAGCACGAGTAACGGACCCGCGGATTTGCGCTCTCTCTTTGAACGTTCGACAGCACGATTTATGAAGTCCTCTGTCCCAGCGCCCGGCGCGCGGGCGATATCGTCGACAACACGCGGTTGGCCGCCAACAATCTTGATCTCGCCGCCCTCTCGGCTCTGCGATTCGACAGGAAATTCGATCACTGCGGTGTATTGAGCGCCCGCTAATTCGAGAGATAGCGGTGCAACAACCATATCCTGATCGTCAACGACCGCATCCCCCTCCCATGGTGGAACGAAAAGATTCACGCCCGGTAGATAGCCGAGCGCAAGCAGCTCCTGGTAATTCTCGACCCAATCATAAAACTCTGAGAGCAAGACCTGCTGTTGTTTACGGCCCGAATACCTTTCGATCGCTGTCGCCATTCGCCGTAGCATGGGAGCGACGGGTATCCAGTTGCGGAATGGCCCCTCCTCTCCTTCGGCCGTGGGCAAATCAACCACTCCTTTGCCAAAGTCGATTTTTACTCTCTTCTTGGACTTGGCCAATATGGCACCCACCTCAATGATGGTCACCGCTTCGTTCAAATCGACAGTCCGGGATCCGTCGTAGTCGAAAACAATACCCGCCCATTCCTTTTCGAAATCGAGTGTAACCTCAAAGAACGAATTCACGAAACGGGTTGGAGCACTTCGACTGCCTTTCACGAAGGGTGGGACGGCATACATGTCAGCTGGAAATCTCGCCCAGCTTCCGTCTTCAACATCTTCGAGCTCGATCGATACTGACATGAGCGATGGGGCGCGAAACTCAATGAGTGCTTCGCGGAAGAAGTCCGCATCGTTTTCGAGACGGATGCCGAACCGTCGGCGCTCCACGGTAAGATCCACTACATCGATCTCCTGGCGCCTTCCGAGAAAAAGGCTATGAACCTTCTCTCTCGCGTCTTCGCCTGGGATGAAAAAGTGTCCAGTTATCGAACCGTCTTCAAAACCACATGTCCGACGCTGATGAACCTTGGTTTCGAGATAGGCGGAAAACGGTCCTCCAAGAATTCCATCGAGAGCTTTCGATAAGCCTTCACCATCACGACCAAGCTCGATAGCCCGCCCCGTAGGAATGCGCACTGTCACACGATGTAGCTTGCGATTGCCGCTAGCTTCCTCTTTCCTAACCCGGCGTAATGTCTTGTAGATGATCTCCTCATCAATTCGGACGATCAGGGCGCGGGTCGGCGACCGCGCTCCTTTGCCGTATTCGAGGATAGCAATGGCGGCCGGCAAATCAGCGTCAACGAGATGCTTAAGAGCTGAGAGTTTGATGCGGGGTGGGTCCGCTGGGCGATCCGTAGATTTGACCTGTACGAGGAACTTCGGCAGATCGTTCTGCTGATCAAGCGGCGTGGTGGCCGAGCGTACGGGTTCGCGTTCCAGAAGAAAGTCCCAACCTAGGCGATCAACGAGTGACTTTTGCGCGCGGAAGCCCTCCGGCTGGCACCAGCCGAGGAAATGACCTTCACCCATCGTACCAACGTCACGCGTTTCCATTTGCTCACCTGTCCCAGAACTGATGCACCGCCAGAACGGCGTACCTCGCCGGCTACGACGAGCTCACGTCATGGTCTATCGTAGAGTTAACTTCTGGGGTCGATCAATCGAGAAGGCTTTGTACTCAACAAGTTTCAACGTATTGCTTAGATACCGACCTGGTATTGATATCTATTTGCTTCAGGGTTGATCTTTTGCTGACACGAACGCCTTCTCCCGATGACCGGCATATCCAAGAATTCTGCCGCCGGATCGCACCCGAAACTCGGCCTCGCCTTTTGGAGATATTTCCTGACCCTCGATCTCTGCCTCAAGAATGTTTCCCGAATGTTGCGAGGAAAGTCGCGCTTGAGGGAGGCCGCATAGTGTTCGGTTGGGCAGTCTGGGAGTGGCCAGGCGTCTACATTGAAGCGGAGCACCATGCGATCTACGAGAGCTTGGAAGGTATGTGGATCGACAATACACCCTCTTCGTTGAAAAACATCACCCATCGTTTGTTTGTGCGCGATGACACGGCGACTTACGATTTCGACAATGAAGGCATTCGTCGCGATAATCAGCGGCATGCTCTTGCACGCGACCCGCTGATCCAGGCATTTTTCGACAGCGCCAACGAATATAACAAAGCAATGGACAGGCTTCCGGGCTTCGGGGAGATCCAAGTGAGCGGACCCGCCGCGCGGCATATCCAAATGCTGCAAATGGAAAATGCCAGGCTGACGGTTCAGCTTGCTATGAAATATACACCGAGGAATGCGCGCTGTTTTTGCGGGAGCGGCCGGAAATTCAAACAATGTCATGGAAATTCTGGGCCTCGCGCTTAGCATTCTGCGAGCATATCTTAAGGCGGGACGGCGAACGCCTTAATTGATGCGAGCTAACTAAATTCGAACTCGGAGGATGGTTGCCAAAGATGTTTGATATCCTTAGCGCAAAAGATTTCTATGCCATGCTCGTTGATGATTTTGACGATTTCGCTGCCGAGCCACATTCGGCAAGACGCGCAATGCACTGCGCTATCACCGCTTATCATCTTCACGAGTGGGTATGGGGGGACTGGCTAAGTAAAGACAAGGCTGCTCGCGACGCTATGGGCATCTCCAAACGAGACCGAGAACAGTTCTTGCAGTGGATTGACCGACACTGCGTCTGGTTCCGATTGGTACAGGAGTTGGCGAACGGCTCAAAGCATTTTGCGAGAGAGGCAGGTTTTGAGACAGTTTTCGTAAGCGGCTACGGCGAAGGCGGATTTGGTGTTGGACCATATGGAAAAGGATATCTCGTGATCGATTGGGGCGAAGAGGCTGGAGACCAGCGGTGGCTCCCTGCCGCGCACCTTTTGGAAGTCGTGGTCCGCTTTTGGCGTGATTTCTTTCGGAAGTATCTCCCTTCACCCGACCTCGCCGTGAGCGCCCAGCACGTCGATTGATGCAGCGCGTCAAGCTAACAATAGCGAGCTATCAGAGCTCAATCACCGCGTTTAGAATGGCCAGACTTTCGCCACTTCCGCGCGCCTCGTCTTTTCTCTGCTCGCATCCGGGTCGGGCACCGCGGCCACATCAAGAATGTACTTCTGAACATATGCGTCGGGGATGCCGTGTTCCTTGGCGCCGCTTTCGACAAAGTCCTTGTACCACTGGTAGGGCTTAAGCTTGTCGTTTATCACCCCTTCAGACGCCAGATATGTAACCGCATCGACAGGCTTGCCGTCCGCGGTCATGACCGTGATTGTCGCTTCTTCATAACCGTTGCCAAGCCCCTCCGCTTTGTCGAGCGCCGCTTTCTGGGAGCCTGGTATGCTGAAAAGAACGCCAACAACCAAATCCGTTGAGACCCCGGTCAGGAAGGCGTCGCATTTTGCTGAACCATCTTTGCTTGATTTGTGGAAGCGCAGTTCATGACCAACCAAGGTCGCGGGGCCAATGACTTTGCAACCCGATGTTCGAAAACGTAAACGCTCGGTAAGCATATTTGAGCCGTAGGCAAAATAGATGATCCCTTCCCCTTCAGCGATCATGTCGTGATCTCCCTCCTGATATCTGTATCGGCTTAGTCCGCGTTCAGAACGATCGTACCTAACCCCTTTGATGCGGCAAATCGTCATCTCATCGACAAGCAGCCGCAAGTACGGCTGCCCGGTCACGATGAGATCATCCAACGTTTCATCGTCGGGCCAGTCGAACACCTTGTCGAAAATTAAAGTCTTGCCCGCCGACTTGGGGTGAGCCGTGTGACGTTCCTTCCGTGGCGGCTTCGGTCGGGGCACCTCCTCCCAAACGGCTATGCTGCTGTCGGAGTCGTCGTCATCGCCCCATCCAAGATTTACACTGACACCAGTCCCAGGCGGAAGCTCGTAAGGTTCAACCGAGCAGGTGTGATTGAAGAGCACGACGTTGCGACCCTCATGGTCGGTTTGCGCGGAGTTGAAAATGATGCCGTCGAGTTGAGGTTCGACGCTCGACGCGAGAAATTCGGATACGGCTTGTGTGACGAGATACTCCGCCTCCTCGTCGCGCGGCATGATGGGCCGGCTTATTTCAGCAACCAACCTTCTGAAGAATGAAGCGCGTCCGGCCATCCGCTTAAAACGCGGGTCGAACAGGCTCACATCGGTGAAAACTTGCGTGAGCTTGTTCAGATCGAGCAGCCTGACTTCGCGGACGATCTCAAACCGACCGAGAACTACATGGCTCCCGACCGGAGCGCGAATTTCCGCTATACAAGTTTCCGGTTCTCTGGCTCCGTAGAACACCGAAATGCCGGCGGCGTTCATCCGGCCTGGCCTTGCAAATCGCGGTGGCGGGGGTCCTAGTTCGCGAACCGGGCCCTTCAAGAAAAGCTCGATCTCGCTTTCGGAAAACGCAATTCGGCCTCGGTAAAGAAACCGCTCCTCGCTGTCCGGGCCAATGGTGACTATGACAGGATCATCCGGCCAAACGCGCATGCCTGAAATGTCACCGAAAATCTCGAGCAAACTCTGGCGAGCGTGCTCGCTGAAGTAACGAGAACGCCGGCTGATCTCGTTCCGAAAGAACCGCCAGGACTCCTGGTAGTCGTAGGTGTCGGTCTTCCTTCCGATATAGCATGTCTCTGAACCAAATGGATCGGCTTCGCCGTTCTTGGCGGCAAGGTAGGCTGTTCCGCTCGATAGCTCGGTCCGCACGGCTTCCGCGATCAGCCCATCGACACTGGCGAGATTTGCTATGAGATCGCCAATCGGTTCTCCCGAGTCCGCTCCGTATTCATCCTGATGAGGGCTATAGTTTTCCTCGATAACGCCTTGGACGCGCTCGGCCAGCTCCTCGAGGCGATAGCTTTTTCGATGCTTCCCGCAAAAACTACAGGCGCGACGTTTGCCCTCCGATTTGATCTCGCCCTGCAAATACACATCGCCGATGCACTTGTAACAGATATTCATATTGAGAATTTCCGATGTTACCCTCAGTCTGCCCTATATTCCGCGCCAAAAGTGCGCTGGTGGCGCAATGAAAGTCCCCGGCAGCCAAAGTGTTTCTCCCCAAGATATACCAGCTATACAACACCCCACGCCCGAAACCTCCCCCTTCCCGTCATCTCTCTGAGCCCCAGCTCCAAAACGATCCGCCGCGCCGCCTGCGGCGTGACCTCCAGCGTCTTGGCCACCATCCCCGCCGACACCAACGGTTTCGCCATCACCAGTTCGACCAGTTCCGGCAGTTTCGAAGACGCTCGTCGCCCTTCGAGTTTCCGCTCGAACAGCGTGCGCGCCAGCGTCAGTCGGTCATGCTCCTTCATGCCGATCTCGGCGGCTGCCAGTAGTCCTTGAGCAATTGCGAGCAGACGGGTTTCCCGGTCGCGATGCCGGCGCCGGTCGACCGGAATGGTTTTCAGGCCGAGATTTACGGCGGCGAGATGGCCGCCGGTGGTGACGCCGGCTTGGCGCAATGTCGACGCAGCCAGCAGCCGGCCGAGCCAGGGCGCGTGCTGAAGGACGGAAATTTCGTTCCAGGCATCGAGGATGACGATCGCCTGCAGCACCGCCGGCAGGTTTTCTGCCTGCCGCAGCACGCCGCGCCATTCGTCGAGCCGTGCGTCCTCGTCCCAGTCGAGATCGTAGATCATCGGATCTTTCTCTTGCGTCACGCCGCGGTCGGACCGTGTGGCGTTCGCGATCGCCGCCTCCGATCGAGCCAGCACCGCATCGATGGCAGCATAGTCGACGCCGGGAAGATCTTCGCCACTGTCCTTGTCTTCCCCATCCTCTGCCAAATCCATCGCGACGGCGCGCCGGGTGGCGCCGCCCGCCTCTGCTTCGTCGGCGCCGATCAACGCCACTGGCTCCGTCTGCCGCAGCGTTCGAATGCCGTCGGCCGAAAGCGCCCAGCCGGGTGGTTGGGCTGCAATGCGCCTGCGAGTTCGCAAAACGTCGCGGGCGATTGTCAGCTCGTGGGTGGGCGTGCGAATATCCTTCGTGGCGTCATGGAGGACGAGGTCTTCGAGATGGACGAGTTCGCCGTCGATCCACAGCGAGGCGCAGGCGTCGGCGAAATGCGATCGTTCGATCCACCCCTGCCCGACCGGCGAGCGGGCGATACGCTCGTCCAGACGCGCCAATAAGATGCCGGCATCGAAAGCCGGCCGTATCAAGGCTGTCATGCTGAATTTCGCGAGATCGTAAGCCATTGAAATCATGGTAAATGATTTGCTAAAGAAACTCTATCGCGAAGTTACAATTCCTCACTCCCTATGATGCTCTAGGCCACGCCTAACCATCGATAAGTACTGCTTATCGATGGTAGCTTGATTTCGAGGCGCAAATCACCCTGTCGGTCGTCCTGGATGACCGGAAACGCCCGGTTTTCCGGTCTTTTGGGCAGATTTTGGCGAGGTTCAGCGGAACGTCTCTGCTGCGCCGCTACTCACAGCGGCCCTCCCCTGCCGATGAGCTACAGATTCCTCCATCATCTTTTCGCTCAAACGGGCTTTCATTCCCCTCCCCTCCTCCGATCTCCTTATTTTCAGGCATTTCCGCCACAGATGGCCACCAGAGCGCGTTTCACGCTGGTTACGGCCGGATGCCCGTTCGAGATCGGATTTCGAGTCTGGTGGGGCCGTATTTAGATCATAAAACACGCTTGCAACTGGTCATTTTCTCGCGCATTCTTTATCTGTACAAGACACCTCGAAATAGGCCCCTAAAAAGCCAGATGGCAAAGAGACAAACAGCTAACGTCCCGCCATCTCCAAAGCGGCTCATCGGGTATGCACGCGTCTCGACAGAGGATCAGCTTCACGACGCCCAGTTGGACGAGCTGCGCGCCGCCGGCTGCGATCGGGTCTACCAAGAGCATGGATCTGGGG
Source organism: Rhizobium sp. BK060 (assembly GCF_014193145.1). Lineage (NCBI taxonomy): Bacteria > Pseudomonadati > Pseudomonadota > Alphaproteobacteria > Hyphomicrobiales > Rhizobiaceae > Rhizobium > Rhizobium sp. BK060. The sequence goes on along the minus strand of NZ_JACHYW010000010.1, from coordinate 152,630 downwards.
CATCGCGAGCTCGCCCGGTCCTAACCAGATTGCTCGGAGAGCTCACTGCTGGCGACGTCCTCGTCGTGGTCCGCCTTGATCGGCTGGCCCGGTCCGTCAGCCATCTCTTGCAGGTGATCGAGGACCTTGAGCAACGCGGCGTCCATTTCCGATCCATTCGTGATCCGATCGATACCTCGACCCCGCAGGGCATGTTTTCCCTTCAGGTCCTTGGTGCTGTTGCCCAGCTCGAACGAGCGTTGATCGCAGAGCGAACCAAAGCCGGCATCAAGGCGGCAAAGGCGCGAGGAAAGCTTCCCGGAAATCCCGGCCTGCGAGAGCGGCGGCCGGAGGCAATCAAGGCGGTTTCGAAAGCACGCGAGAAACTCTATCTCGACGAGCTCATTGCGTCCGCGCAAACATGGCTGCCAACGGTGCGGCAGCTCCGGCCTCAGCACAGCTGGGACAATGTCGTGCGGGTTCTCAATCGTCGCGGCCACGACTGGACCGTTGAGCGCCTTCGTCGCGCCGTCCATCGCATGGTCCGCGAAAAGCTCGCCGAAAAGGAACTCCTCACCCGGTCGCCTCGCCGAGCTCCGGAAGACCATCTGATGAAGCTCGTAGCGGCGATCGCCATTGCCGATCCCGGCCTTTCGCTTCGCGACATCGCCGCCCAACTGGATCAGATGGGAGAGCGGCCGGCGCGCGGTGGGCGCAAATGGCAGCCATCCTCTGTTCGTCATCTGCTGGACGAGGCACATCGGTTCGGTCTTATCCGTCACTGAGGGCACGGAGCATCAACCTTCCGATTGCCCGGCTTCTTGCGCGCCCTGTTCTCGGCGGCAGAGATTTCCAGCCTTTGCTTTCGATAATGCCTCAGGGGAGCTGCCGGTATTCGGTTTGGAAGCGGAGTTTCACGGCTGAAGTCACCTGCGTAGGTAAAGGGGCTTGGAGATCTGGGGCGGTGGGCCCGCGCTCGAATTGCCCAAAAGGCCTTGCGAGCGGCAGACGGAAGTCGTGTCGTTTCAGCGACCAGCCCCGAAGAGCAGTTCCGTGATCGCCGCAATCGTCACTGCCTGCCATGCCGGTGAGTGGTTCATCGGACAAACCACCGCTTCGAGGAATGCCCATGATCGCCAGCAACAACGGTCCCTCCCCTCTTCGGCATCCTCATCAAGGCATGCCGGACAACCGCCTCTGTCCACGGGATCACTCTCGAAAGAGCTCTTGGGCCGCCCGGCGCTTTGCAGTGACAACCCGTTCCGCCTGACCGATCGTCCTAACGTAGGCCGCTGAGCACCGCGAAACGCCATGCTTTGAAGCTGCAGTCGACCTGGCAAAGTCCGGTATCGCGCATCCATTGCAACTGGCTTTCGACCGAGGAGCAACGATCGTGGGACATGCGCTCGTGCGCCTTGGCGATTTCCGCTTCGGGTATGCCCAGCGTCCTGACCTGCTGCAGCCAGATCCGGGCGTAGCGGGCCTCTACCTCGGAATCATGGCCAAGGACCTGCTCGGCGTTGACGAACAGGCCACCTTCGGACAAGGCGCCCCGAATGCCACCGAAGAGGTGCTTTTTCGCGGCGTCTTCCAGATGATGGATCGCCAGTGCCGAGATGATGAGATCCCACGGACCGCCGAGCTCGGCATCGGCCATGTCGGCTACGGCGTAGGTAATGGCCGGATTTCCATCGAAGCGTTGCCGGGCCTGCTCGAGCATTTTTTCAGAGGCATCGACGAGGTGGATCTGCGCATCGGGGTGGCGGGCAAGCAGCATGGCGCTGAAAAGACCGGTGCCAGCGCCAAGATCCAGGACACGCAGTTTATCGGTGTGCCGCCAGTCATCGATCAAGTCGAGTGCTGTGCCGTAAAACGCATCGAAACAGGGAATAAGGCCGCGCCGAAGGACGTCGTAGCCGGACGCATCTCGATTGAAGACGGGTGAGGACGATACGTTTATTGGTGACATGGTGTGGCTCAACTTTTCGGGATTGTGATCTACTTCGCCGTGGGGGTGGGGATCAGGCTCGGGTTCAATGTATAGGTCGCTATCGCCTCGCCGCTTGCCAGGATGTGGCCCGCCATGGCCTTTTCCACGTCTTCGCCAGTGAATGGCCCGGATAGGCCCAGTGTCGGAACGTCGAGTGCGACCACTTCAAGAGTGTAGTGGTGGATGCGCTGGTCATTTATGGGCGGGCAGGGGCCGTCATAACCGCCATAGGTGCCGGCCATGCCATCAGTTTTGGCCAGAAAACTGGTATAGACATTGGCGCCGCGCAGCCCGTGAGGCGTCACGCCGACCGGCTTGCCGCCCGGCACGAGACCCTCGCTTTCCGCACCTTCGCCGATGGACATGATACCGGCGGGAATATCGGTCAGAACCCAGTGGAAGACGCTGATCCGCGGCGCGTCGGATGGAATTGTGGTGCCGGGTTTATTGATGAGGCTGAAATCCTGCGGTACGTCCGGATCGGTCATCAGCAATGCATAAGATCTGGTGCCCTCGGGTCCCGCTGACCATGAGACCCCCGGGCTCACGTCCTTGGACCGGATCCCGGGCGGGCAGAAGGCGGCGGAGTCTGCAAACCGGCCAGAGCGGTCAAGCCCTTCGAACTTTACGGACAGCGTGAAGTCTGCGGCCATGGGCGCCGTCGCGGAAAATGCGGCCGCCACACTGACCGCGGCCCATATGCTTTTATTCCTGGTCATTGTTCGTCTCGCCTGGTTGATTTCAGTAGACCATAAGGAGCGAAGCCAGCGAGAGTGGGCCCGATCTGATCAGAAATGAGCCTGAAGCGGTCAGGCCATTGGTTTTCTACGTGCCCTGCGAACGGTTGAAGGAGCCTGTCCGAAGGCATCCTGGAAGTGCCGCGAAAAGTGTGAACGCGAAGCATAGCCTGTCGCAGCAATTGCGTCGGCGACGTCGGCATCCCGATCCGAGAGAATGAGGAAAGCGGCTTGCATTCTTTCGGCGAGAAGCAGCGCGCGGCGCGAGTGGTTTTCATCCCGCAGTCGCCGCCGCAGGGTGGCCTCTGACATCGACAGGGACGCGGCGACCGCAGCTGTGGACCACGCGTGATCGAGCCGGTGGCGGATCAAGAGCCGCACCGCTTCCGCGACTGAACTCTCGACATATTTGGGGATCAATGGCAGCGCACCGTGTTCGGCCAGGATAAGCAGAACCTCAAGAACACGGTGGTCCACAACTCGCCGGGAGAGGTCGAACGCATCCGCCAGCGCCTCGCCACTATGGATGATTGCCGAGCAAAGCGTCGGACTGATCGTTATGGGCGAGCCGAGGGGTACGTCGCGCATGGTGAGTTGTGGCCAAAGGCGTGCCGCCTCAATGACCAGGGTGCGAGAGAAGCGGACGAACAGGGCGCGATAGACGCCAGTGTCGGTATCTGGTTCGTTGACAACATCGACCTCCGCACCGGCCGGCAGTACGAAGGCGTCACCGGCTTGGTAGATATTGCGTTTCGCGCCCCACAAAACCTCTTTGCGGCCTTCGATGACGATAACGAGGCCGGCGGCGGGCATGCTGAGCTCTGAAATCGTTTCCCGGTGACGGGCGACGAAGGCCGAGATGAACGGAGGATCTTCTTTTTTGAGCAGTAAACGGGTGTCGCGCTCAGCCAATGGGCGCAAGGCATCAACCAGGTGGCGCCGCAGGGTTTTGTCGCTGTCGCGCATTGAACAAACCATCTCCAAATTGGATCGATTGTCATTGCTGTGTCGAAATCAAGTGGCTGTCGATATACCGTCGAAGGGAGCGGAAACCGGAAAGACAATGTCTGCTATTGCCTATCTTTTTGGGGGCATACAACGACTGAGACAGTGTCGAAAGCGACCCTCAACGCCTAGGTGATTGTCTCCTTCTTGTGCATTGCAGCCGATCAAGAGGATTCCGGGAATCCGGGCAAACAAGGAGAATGCTTCAGGTGTCTGCGCCATTGAGACCTCCTAGCGAGGACATTGGCCTGGCACGATGCATCGCTGCAAATCTCACCACGCTCGCGAACCATAAGAGTCCCAAGACGCCGCGATTTGCAAGGACCTGCTAAGGACCGGAATCGGCCCTAAGCGGTCAAAGTCTCGCTTGTCTTTCAAGCATTATCATGGGCTGATCTTTATAATTTTGCTCGCCAAATGCAGTGTAGCCCAGCCTGCTGGCCAGCTTGAGAGACGCACTATTCTCGGGATGGATAAGGCACACTGTCCGACTCTGACGCAAAGTGTCGGTGTACCATCTGTGAGCTGCATCAGTCGCTTCGAACGCGTAGCCAAACCCGTGCACTCGGGAAGAAAAAGTCCAGCTCCCTTCCCCAACGCCGTCGAAAGAGGCACCAAGCCCGCGATGAAAATCAGCAATGCCGGTCTCTCCGACATAGTTACCACTGCATTTTTCGAAAACAGCGAAGATTCCATGCCCTAATAACGACCAGTGGCCTGCATAGCGCATCAGGCGATGCCATGCATCTTCCGGTGAAAAAGGTCGTCCTCCAAGAAACCGGACAACGACCGCGTCGGTGCACATCGCCAGATAAGGCTGATAGTCGTTCAACAGGTACGGTCGGAGAGTAAGCCTATTCGTCTCGATCAATGCACCGCTCGCGTTCCAGAAGCGTTAAAACTGCAGCGTCAGGTATCATGCCTACCAGCATTTACAACGGCCGCTAATGGCGCATTCCGGCCAGGTCAGACGATTCCGCTGATCTTGGAAGGCTGGAACAGCTATCACTACAACGAAATTGATTTCGCTGAACCAGGCCGATCGAGACAGAAAGAATCGGCGCAAATCACGGTCTCAGAGGCCGCCTGAATCGTCCTTTTGGAGCCACCGTGGCCAAACCGAAGACATCACTGACCGCTGTCGAGCGCCGGGCCGAAGAACTCGACACGATCGCCGCCGTGCTGCCGCTGGAGCGCCGCGACGAGCTTGCCGAGCTCCTGACCGACCAGGATGTCGAGACGCTGCGCCATCTCGTCAACCGGGGCATGGGCGACAACACGCTCAGGGCGCTGACCTCGGATCTGGCCTATCTCGAAGCCTGGGGCATGGCAGCCACCGGACGAGCGCTGCCCTGGCCGGCGCCCGAAGCGCTGTTGTTGAAATTTGTCGCCCATCATCTCTGGGGTCCGGTCGAGAGAGCCGAGGACCCCAACCATGGCATGCCGGCCGACGTAGAGACGGAACTGCGCGCCAAGGGGCTGCTCAGAGTCGACGGCCCGCATGGGCAACGCAATAGCTCGCATCAACGCCAACCACTGTCATAACGATAGCCCGAGCCGTCGAAATCGCGATAGCCGGAGTCATCCTCATAACGCGGACCACTGCGGTAGCGGTAACCTGAGTCACCATGGTCGCGATAACCGACACGACCTTCGTAACGCGGGCCGTTGCTGTAGCCATAGCTTGCTCCATCGTCGTATTGCGGACGATGCCTGTCGTTGATGAGAGCACCAGCAACCAGGCCACCAATGACCCCTGCCGCCAGCCCACCAACGATGGCTGCGCCCCTGTCGCCGTGGCGGTGACCGCGATAGTCGTGTGCGCTCGCGGAGCCATAGGAAGCGAAGATGCTGCCGGTCGCGACCAATGTGGCAAGTGTCGAGAGAATGATCTTTTTCATCGCCTACTCCATAAGAGCCTGTGTTGGGAGGTAAGGCTCGTTCTGGCTACTTGATGACATTAGCGCGCTGAACAGGCTGTGAATGTTGTGTTTCGCTGCCGTTCATCGAGCGCTGGAGTTAGGGCCCGATGTCATCGGCTGTGGCAGAAGCGGACCCAGTCCGATCACAATCAGCGTACTGACCGGCGCGTTCCCAAGGAAATCCAAACTATCCGCAAAAAGGGAGACTGAGCCTAAATGCCCAATGGAGGGCCTGCGCCCACTTCATTCCGCAACGAAGCTGACCGCAGATCAACGTGGCGACTTCGACGCTCGAACCGTCGTTGTTCAGTCGGGAGAGTCAGTAGTCGAAACTCCAACCGGTAGGCCGCAAGGGCGCCAGCATTGCTTGAGCGCCGTTACAGCTCGCTCTGAGATCCAGTCGCTGATCGCGCATCGATGTCGCCTATGTGGTGGATTGGCCAGGGAGGGGCAATCCATGCCCTTGTATTGGAGGCACGAATCGGGTCATCCACGATCATCGGCGGCTTCATGATGATATCGACCGTGCAGGGTTCCGAATGTGTTCGGGCTTTACAACTGTAAAGTTTTCGGCCGGGAGCGATGTGGATTCGGAAACTTTACAACTGTAAAGTTTTTGAGTTTCCGCATGGACATTTTGGTCGTCACCCGCCCTTCAGATTCATGGGCGTTAAGATTTCATTAACTAAAAATGCCTTGTGGAATCGGATGGCCTCTGGCACCCTCGACGGAAATTGCCCCGTAAAGAGCTCATAACCGTCAAGAGGAATGGATGCCGCAAGTAGCATCTAAAAACGTCAGGGACACCGCGTCGAAGATTGACGCCTACACGGCGAAGCTTTCTGCCGAGCTGCGCGACATGCGCGAAGCTGTCTATCCGCCGGAAGCCCGCAAGACATTTGCCAAAACATTTTCAACAATGGATCTGGCCCGCCTCTTGGCGGTTCCGGAAAGTACGCTCCGCCAGTTGACGATCGAAGGTAAAGGACCAGTACCAGAGAGGGCCGAGAATAATCGACGTACCTATACGGTGGAGCAGGTCAAGGAATTGAGAACGTTTCTGGCGTCCATGCGCCCGGACGAAGCCGGCGAACTCCTACCTTTCCGTCGCAAAGGCGAGAAGCTGCAGGTGATCGCGACCGTCAACTTCAAGGGTGGAAGCTCGAAGACGACGACATCGATCCACCTTTCACATTTTCTAGGACTGCAGGGCTACCGGGTTTTGTGTATGGATCTCGACCCGCAGGCGTCGATGACCGCACTCTTTGGTCTTCAGCCGGAATTCGACCTTGGTGATAACGAGACCGCCTATGCAGCGATCCGATATGACAATGAGCGGCGCCCGTTCGCGGATGTAATCCGGCCGACCTATTTTCCCGGTGTCGACTTGGTTCCGGGAAACCTAGAGCTCATGGATTTCGAGTTTGATACCCCCACCTATCTGACGTCGAAGACTCGAGACGACCTGGGTCTGTTCTTCGAGCGGTTAAGTACTGCGATTGCGAGTGTCGATGATCGTTATGACTTCGTCATCCTCGATACTCCTCCCTCGCTCGGCTACTTGACGCTTGCCGCGCTCTATGCCGCAACGTCGCTCATTGTCACCGTTCATCCGGCAATGCTCGATGTCGCTTCGTGTAATCAGTTTCTTATCATGATCTCAGATCTCTCTGACGTACTCGCGCAATTTGGTGCGAAGTTCGAGCATGACTTTTTCCGTTTCCTTTTGACCAGGGTGAACCCGAACGATGGGCCGCAGAAGTATATGGCAGGCGTCATGCGCAGGCTCTTCGGTGATGACGTCCTCGTCGCCGAAGCTCTCGAATCGACGGCTATAGCTGGGGCAGCCGTTGCAAAAAAGAGCCTCTACGAGCTCGAAGCAGGGGAGGTCGGGAGGGAAGCTTTGAAGCGCGCGGTCGAAAGTGCAGACCGCGTTAACTTCGAGATCCTGGGATTGGCCCATAAGGTCTGGGGGCGCAGCGCATGAAGAAAAGCATCCTTCGTCGGATGGCCGAGGAGGCCGAAAACAGGGCGGATGTGTCCGAGGTGGAAGACGCGGACAAACCCGTTTCCGCACGGCGTCATTCTTCGCCGGTCATTTCGAATGTCGGGAAAGCACTCGTGCATCTAGGCGAGGATACGATCGTTTCGCTCGATCCCGCAAAGGTCGAGCGGTCGCCCTACCGGGACCGTTTCGACAACGACGAAGAGGCCGAAGCAGAGCTCGAGGCGCTGAAAACCTCAATCGCGTCTGAGGGCCAGAAGATTCCCGTTCTCGTGCGGCCTCATCCCACGAAGCGCGATCACTATCAGCTTGTCTATGGGCATCGCCGTCTCAATGCCATCAAGTCGATGATGGCGGAGGCGGAGCGGCCTGAGACGGTCAAGATCAAAGCCTATGTGCGCGATCTGACGGACCGGCAGCTCATCGAGGAACAGTCAGTTGAGAATGGCATCCGGGAAAATCTCACCTGGATCGAGCAAGCAATGTGGGCAGTCCAGCTGAAAGACGCAGGGTTCTCCCATCGGGCCATCTGCCCAATTCTCGGCCTGTCCGAAGCTGCCGTCTCGCATCTTTTTCGGGTGACGTCGGTCGTGCCGAGCGACATCATCTTCGCAATCGGTCGCGCAAAAGCGGTCGGGCGGCCGAAGTGGACGGCATTCGCAGATCTTCTAAAGGATGAGAGCAAAATCGGTGCGGTCCGCGAAGTGCTTCAAACGAGCGAGTTTCGCAAGGCAGACGGCGTCGGCCGTATCGCGCTCGCCGTCAGTGCCGCCACCGGAGCGCCGGCGCGCCAAAGTGTGAAGCCAATTGAAACCGTCGATTTTGCCCTCGCGGGACGGCATTTCGGTCGCATGAAAAGTTCGGCTTCGGGGACGACCGTCACTATTCCCAAAGCGGAAGACGCTTTCGCACGCTGGCTGGCAGGACGCATGCCGGAGTTGATGCGCGAATATGAACACCAAGCCGGCCAGTCCAACTAGGGCACGGTCAGAACATAGTTAAGCTAGCAAAGGAGCAGCAGCGCAAAAAGAAAAAGGCCACCAGAACGTTTCCGTCGTGGAAGCCTCTCTCAATTCCCTAAGCAAGAATGAGAATCGCATTTTCACGAATCCCCGTCAAGAGTCTTTGGCACCGTTTTGGTGAGCGGATTTCTTTTGCCTGATGAAAGGTGAAAGAAGATGGAGAGTGGACAAATCACGACGCCCTTTGGGCGGCGGTCGATGTCGCTTGGGATGCTTGCAAGCCAGATGGCGTCGCGCGAGATTGAACCAGGTGCATCGGCCGAGAAATGGAAGCTTTATCGCTTGCTGTGCGAAGCAAGACCGTTGCTCGGTGTGAACGATCGGGCCCTGGCGGTTCTAAATGCGCTTCTCAGTTTCTATCCGCACAACGAGCTCGCGGAAGACAATGGCCTAATCGTTTTTCCGTCCAACGCGCAGCTGTCGATAAGAGCTCATGGGATGGCGGAACAGACAATTCGCCGACATCTCGCCGCGTTGATCGAAGCGGGACTGCTGGTGCGCAAGGATAGCGCTAACGGCAAGCGTTATGCCCAAAAGGGCCGCGGCGGGGAGATTGCCGAGGCATTCGGCTTCTCGTTGGCGCCCTTGCTTGCCCGGGCGGCAGAGATCGAGCGTCTTGCGGCCGATGTTATCGCAGAGCGACTGCATTTGCAGCGTTTACGCGAGCGATTGACCGTGTGCCGGCGCGATATCACCAAGATGATCGAGACGGCCATCGAAGAAGAGATTAACGGTGATTGGATGGGAATGATCGCGGTTTTGAAGTCCGTACTTGCGCGGCTGCCACGGATTCCGAACGCTGCCCAGGTTGAGGATGTCCTCGACGAACTGGGTCTCTTGCGCGAGGAAATCCTCAACACGCTGGAAACGCATGTCAAAACGAAAAATCAAAGCGGCAATGCCAGTCAAACTGAGCGGCATATACAGAATTCAAAACCCGACTCTATCTATGAATCTGAACCAAGCTTCGAAACGAAGCAGGGCACAAAGCCGGCGCAAAACAGTCAGCGGGGTGCCGAACCGCGAGACGACGACCAATCGACAGGTCGGCAGAAAGCCGAAAGGGATGGAGTGGGCATAGCGCCTGATCTTCGGTCGTTCCCGCTGGGCCTCGTGCTTCAGGCATGCCCGCAAATTTCCGATTACGCGACCGGGGGCGTCGTTTCGAGTTGGCGCGATCTGTTGTCGGCAGCGGTCGTGGTTCGCTCCATGCTTGGCGTCAGTCCCTCGGCGTATCAAGAGGCATGCATAGCGATGGGCCCGGAGAATGCGGCCACGGTGATGGCCTGCATCCTTGAGAGGGGAGGGCACATCAACTCCGCCGGCGGCTATCTGCGCAATCTGACGAGCCGAGCCCAGCGCGGCGAGTTCAGCCTTGGTCCGATGTTGATGGCGCTTGTGCGAGCGAACGGTGTGCCGCAACGACGCAGGGCTTAGGTTCTGGTGTGGCCTGGCGGTTAGTCGTGAGAATGCGGCTGTTCTGGCGACCGTTAGCATTTGAATGTGAGAATCGTGGATCCAGCAGCGCTATGTATATGCTCGCCCTCGTCTCTGCGGGAGTGGCGGTCCTGGTCAGAATCCTCTATATTGCAAACATGAGCGACGAACAGACCATATCAAACTCCACCAAGTCGGCCGTTGAGAAGGTCCTCCGTGACCGCCTCGGCCAGGCAGGGTTTTCTGGCGCCGACATTCGGGCCGATCGAGACAGCGATGGCGATCCCATCCTGCTCGTCGACGTGAAGTATGCATATTCGGACAAGCCAATCAGTTCGAAACTCACTTACGGTCTTTCGACCGAGGTGCGAAAGGCGTTGAGCGCCCTTGGAGAGACGCGGTTTCCGCATATTCGGCATCATTTCGACGAACAGCAGAAGATCGCAAGCTAACTCGTGTCGCATGATTTGATCGCCACCGCTCGGCGGCTCGCGAAGGCCAGCCCGAAGCGTCCACGCCAATCCGACCTGAAACGCGGCGTCAGTACAGCTTACTATGCGCTGTTTCACGCGCTTGCTCGCGATTGCGCCGATCTGCTCGTGGGTACGGGCGAAACGCGCAGCGAACCAGCATGGGCGCAAGTCTATAGGACACTCGAGCACGGTGTCGCGAAAAACTCCTGCAAAGCAGCGGCAAGCCGCGGCTTCCCGGGCAGTGTCGTCTCGTTCGCCGATACGTTTGTCATCCTGCAGGAAGAACGTCACCGCGCCGATTACGACCCGCTTGCGCGTTATGTCCGGGCCGAAGTCCTTGTTCTGATCGACAACTGTGAGCAGGCAATTAGAGATCTTGCATCGACGCCGCGATCGGATCGCAAGGCGTTCGCGGTATGGGTTCTGCTCCAGAAAAAAAGATAGCGCCGTTTTCCCGGAGCTGGAGCGGTCCCGCCGGCTTCCGGTGCGTCGATAAACGCGCGGCCGTTCATCGTGCCTTACCTCAGGACATCTCTAGTGGAATCGGCGGTCGTCAACACGATATCCGCTTACGGCAAGGAGACTTTATAAGTACGAAAAATTGTCCGTTTCAAACGGACTTTCCCGGCCGATCGTACGGTGACGAAAACTAGCCGTCATCGTTCATCTTGAAGTCATTTTGCCCAAAGCTGCAGGAAGGCGCGATAGTTCTTCATGCTCACGCGCCCTTCTCTTTCGTACTCACGAAGCAGAACGCTTGGACCGGCGCGCCCTGTGTGCTTCGACCATGCTCGTCGAGATAAAGCATCCAGAAACGCAAGTTTCCCGCCGAACTGATGAGTATGGAGAGAACCAACGATTTGTGGGTCGCCAAGAAGCAACCAGCGGCGGAAGCACCGACACTCCATTAGGCGGAGGCAACGCTGTATTTGCGGTCTTTTGCCGCGGTTGGTCCAGGCTAGGGACCTTTAGGCAATTCTGGCAAGCTGGCGCAGTCCTTCAAGCACAGGCGGCTGTCTGTACGGCAGCGATCGTTTGATGCGTCTACCCCAGTAAGGAAGAACGGCCGAAAATCGCAACTACAGTCCGATAGAAGCCATGCTATCCCGTTTGACCACATAGAGCTGCATGTTCCTTTCAGAACGTTTGCAGCAAGGTATTGGTCAGTTCTCACCGCCATTTTGCTCGGGCGAGTAATATGTCATTATACTGTCAGGAGTTGCACGCATACTCTGCGGATAAAGCCGAGGGGCGCAAATGACCGATATTAAGTTAAAAGTATTTTCGAACGCGGATGATGTTCATCTCGTGTGGCGTCATAGCGAAGATATTCCGGGTTGCATTGGCTTTGCCATCGAATGCCGGCGAGGCGATGGTGATCCGAAATACCTTTCCAATCGGGTCGGATTTGAGAACGATACGGAGGTTGACGCTGACGGAAAGCGTCTGACGTCACGCTCCTCGCAGACCTGGCCATTTCAACGCTATGACTGGACCGACCATGCGGCCGACCTTGGCGACGTGATCGCCTACCGTGTGGTGGCAAGGGTTCTGGACGACAACGGTTCGCTGATCGATGGGCCGTCGAGCGACTGGTCGGAGACCCTGACCCTTAGCGCCGACTGCGGCGACGGCGTCAGCGTTCACTTCAACCGTGGTTACGTCCTCTCTCAGTTCATGGCACGCTACATGCAGCGCAAAGGCATAACTCTCGAAGAGCTCAAGGCGACGGCAGTGGTCGTCAGCGAGAATGTCGATCGTGAAGCGCGCAACTTTCTCGGCGGTACGCTGCGGGAAACGATGCTGGCGATGATGGACGAGGTGGCAGAATCGCCCGATATGGAATTGCATGCAGCCCTATACGAATTGAGCGATGAAGAACTCATCGATGCGCTCGTTGCTAAGGCGACCGCGCCCATATCGTGCTGGCGAACGGCAGCGTCGACGAAGAGGGTGAGGACGAAAATGCGGATGCCCGCGCGCGCCTGAAAGGCGCCGGCTGCGTTGTGCACGATCGCTTCCTGGCTCCTCAGGCCCTAGCCCATAACAAATTCGTCGTCATTGGGCACAGTGCGGGTGGGCTGTTTGCGCCGGAGACGGTCTGGACCGGCAGCACCAACTGGACGCCGACCGGCCTCTGCACCCAGCTCAACAACGGCATCATGCTGGTGAACAAGGACCTCGCGGACCGATACGAGGCGCAGTTTACCCTCTTGGTCGCCGCCGGCAACGCTGTAACCGAGGACCTGCTGGACTCTAACAATCACCCGAAACGCGGTATCGCGCTGGGCGAGGCGATGGTCGACAGCTGGTTTTCCCGGCTCACCGGCGAGATCGACACCAAGGAGTTGGTGGAGCTCGTCAAGGGCGCAAAGCAGGGTGTGTTCTTCATCATGTTCCAGCCCGGTAATGAACCGGTGAGGACCCTGTTGAACATGCAAACGGAGAACAAGCTATACGTGCGAGGGGTCGCGACCCAGTTCACTTCGACTGGCGCCGAACACTTCAAGCTGCTGAAGCAGGATCCTGAGGAATATTTCCTCGATTCGGCACAGGACACCGGCGTCGGCAAAACCGTGGGACAATGGGTGGTCGAGGGCACGGCATCGCAGTTCCGCAGTGCAATTGGCCACGCCATCACCCACTCGAAAATTCTTGTCATCGACCCCTTTGGTGAGGAACCGATTGTGGTCACCGGCTCTCACAATTTCTCGAAATCGGCGAGCAGCAAGAACGACGAGAACTTCATCGTTATTCGAGGGCATCGCAAAATTGCGATGCATTACGCCATCAATGCAATGCAGACCTACAGTCACTATCGCTGGCGTGCCTATCTGGAGGAATCGGAGCGCGAAGACCGCGATCCGTTCCAGTATCTTTCGCGTGATCCCAACTGGCAGCGACGCCGGAACATCGGCGAAACCAAACGGATGTTGGCGTTCTGGCTTCCCGAGGCATGATGAAACCAATAAGCCGAGGCTGCGTCGGCGACGGCTCGACTGGTGACGCCCTCGCGTTATGTCGAGCGTCTAGCGTGCGTCAATCAAGGACGGTTGAACAGAGCACGGATAGTCGCCGAAATGACGTGAATGCGATCGGTCACAAGTGATATGGCGGGATCCAGATTGGCGGCCGTCCAAATGGGTGCGGCAACGAGAAGAAGGTAATAGACAGCGACCCCATACATGACAGTGACGACCGGCAAGGCAAAGCGGTAGACCCAGCGGGCGCTCGCGATAGGCTCTTCCACGAGACGTTGCCAATCCTGGTCGGACAGAAAGGCGTAAAGTTTGGTGCGCCATTCGCGTCTGCCTTGGTCGGCAAGACGATTGAAGCGCCAGTTTGTCGCCGTCGTGATGACGAGGCTGACGATTAGCACGACCGCGGCAGCAAGGGTGACCCAGCGCAACACCTCCGCAGATGTAATCTGCGTTGCTGTGGGGCTTTTAAGTGCAAGCACGACACCGGCAAGCGCAAAGTCGCGCCACAGGGACCCCAAAAGATCGCGCGTTGCGGTCTGCGCTTTCGCGACCTCATCTTGCAAGGACTTGCGCAAATCACCCAGTGCCTTCAAGGCGTCCTTGCTCTGATCCTGCAGGTGGAAGGTGAAGGCCTCGCGTGCACTCGCAAGGCTACCTTTCAGGACGACGGCCAAGCCGTCCGGCCAGGTGGCGCCGTCGCGCCAATCGAGCGATAGATGATTGTTGAGGAACTGGAATTTTGTCTCCGTCTCGCGGGGAGTGCCGTACACCCAGCGTGCCGCGTCCAATAGTGCTGGGAAAACCGCTGAGGACCAGTTCGCGCGAGGGTCTGCCACCTCGATCGGAGCCGATCTTGGTCCCTTCAGCACCACCTGCTTACCGGTTCCGGCAACTCTGATTTCCGATGGGAGACAGAGGGCAAGCTTTTCCACTGCGACATCGCGCCAAGCATCAAACACCGTCGAGGGACCAGGGACAGGATCGCGCAGCAGCCACGGTCCGATCTGCTCGGGAGTGGCACCAAAGGTCAGGTCGCGGACGAATTTCCGCGGCTTTTCTGGTAAATACGCTGCTGCTGCGTGGGATTTCGGTCCGTTCCAGGGCACTATCGTCAGCCCTTCCGTAATGAAACCCTCGAAGCTCACCGCGACCCATAAGGCGCGGGGTTTTGATATCCACTGGGCCTGGTTCAACGCCTCGCGGAACCCTCGCTCGGTCAGGAAGTATGCGAAAGTGTCATCGACAAGTTTGGTTATGACGAGTGACACTTTCTCGTCGGCAAGATAGACGGTTGCGAGATTGGCGAGATCGATCTCTTCCTGGATGTCGCCATAGAGCCGGACGTGTCCAAGGCTTTCCCGAGCACAGAGGCTCGCGAGTGCTCCGATCTCGGCCAGTCGCTCAGCCGTGGTGCAAAGTGCGTGATCGATACGGCACTCATCTACGGTCTCCGAAATGACGCTTCCGGGAGACTTACCCAATTCGACTAGAAGTGCGCGCGCCCTTGGCCCGAAATCGCTTGTCATTGCTCAGTCACCTGCCGCGTTCGAATTGTGACGGTTGTCCATCCATCCGAATCGGTTGTTTGGCTAAATGTACCGAGGGCGCTCTCGGGGACGACCAACCGAATCCCTTCGTTCGTTACGTATTTCCGTGGCCCTGCGGCGGGTACTGCGCTTCGATCATAGGTGAATGCTTCGCCAGCGAGATTGCGCCGTTCAAGCTCGCCCTGGAAGGTTGCCCTGATGGCGTCGCTTCCGTGCGCTCCGAAGAAATCGCCGACGAATTGTTCGGCATCAAACGATGTCCGGTTTTGTGTGATCTCAAGAATTTTTGGTTTAACACGGGTGGTAATATCCGAAGGTAATTCGAGCCGGTGGCGTTGCACGGTTTTCAAGGTCGCGTCGACGATCCCCTTCGTCATCTCGGTCTCACTATGCCGCCGTGTGACCCCAAGAAATCTTTCAAAGAACCCCGAAATTCCCGTGCGCGTATTTCGGTCAATGATTGCGAGCTCGCCACCTTGCTGCATGAGTTCGATCAATGCCGACTTCTGCAGGGCGGCCGGCGATTCCGTGAAGCTGTTGACCACGTCTGTCAGGATGGCAGTGGTGTCCTGCACGTCGAATGCCACGACTTTCTCATGATCGTACTTGATCAACGAATAAAGACGCCTCGTCCCTGTACGCAATACCATGACAATGAGGACGCCGCGTTTTATTCGCAGGTCGTCATGGCTGTGGAACTGCCTGGCGAGGGTTTGCGACACGTCGACGAAACGACCCGGTGCGCTCGCGATCGCAGCCAGATTGTCCCTTGTCAGGGATCCGGCTGTGAAGTCGAAGCGGTTACCCTTCAGCGTGTCAGAAACCCGGCCCAGGAAAAAACGCTCGAAATCGCCTATCGGCACCGAACCCAAGCCAATCGGGACGGCGTCCAGGAGGATTGGCTCTGGCTGACCATGATGGACAACGTGGAAGATGAAGTGAGTGATGCGGAGCTGTTCAATTTCGTCAGCTGTAAGAGACGGCATTCCTTACCCCCCGGTATCGCATTTGATATATCGGTTTTTGCTCATGCAATATTCATGCGTTCGCCATTGCCACACCATTGAGGAAAGCCATAGCGAGTCGGACCTAGAGTGAAATCTTGCATCTCGCGTTTCTGGTATCCACCGATTTGACGAGGAGCCCAAAGCGCGCGATTGCGCGCTCACGTTAGAACAACTGGATGCGGTTGTCGCCTCTGCGCAAATGCAATTTGTGATCTTTTCCTGGCTCCGAGGGATGCCCGTTGCGAGCCGAGAGGGGTCGGCAAAAGTCAGTCCGCATTTCCCCTGCTTGCAAGGTGATGCCGCGCGCGGGAGGGGTCTGTTTCTGAAACGAAGGAGTTTGAAAGCTCCCGCCTGAAGGGGAAGACGGTAGCTTCGGCAGGGCATCTCGTCTCCTGTGCGTCACCCTTGCGGGTCGGGCTGTCGGCGGAGCGGAAGCCCCTTCCGGTCTTCCCCTGCGGGCGTCCATCCCTGACGCGGAAGAGCAGCGTCGCGCGGTTGTCGCTGAGGCATGAGTATCCGGAAAAGCTTGATCGGAACCGCTTGCCGGGGGCAGTCGATCCCGGTTTCCGCCCGATGGGCGGCGCTATGCTAAACCTCCTGCGGCTGCCCTTTTAACCGGTCAAGCGGTGCGCGAACTGGCTCCGGCCGCGCTGCGCCCTTTGCCTGGTACGCTCTTCTTTCCGAGCTGGAAGATTTACCGGCGCGGAAGCGCCTCGCATCACCGATCAACCCTAAAAATCTAGGGGTATTCGCCAATTCGTGCCGCTCGCGACTGGTCTGCCGCAATCCTTGAGCGGACGTAGGCTGATCAGGGGTCTGTGATGCGGCGACATTGACTCTTGCACCGACCTGACCGAAAACGCGTGCAACAACATGAGGATCATCGATGGCTGACGAAGAAGTCCTTACACCGCCCGATAGCACCGCAACAAAGCCTGAAGCGGAGCAAGCAGCGACTGCCGCTCGTGGCAAACGGTCAAGCTCCAAGAAAGCAGCGGCGGGGAAGGCTGACGCGGCCAGTGAAAAGACGGCAAAGACCAAGGCGCGCGGCTTGAGTGACGACGTGAAGCGCGACAAGATCAAGCAGATCGAAGCTGCCGTTGCGGGTGGCGCAACATTGAAAGATGCTGTGAATGCCGCGTCGATATCCGACCAGACCTACTACACGTGGAAGAAAGCCGTTGCTGTGACGATTGCTGAAGTCCCCGCGAGCACGGCCGCATTTGACGATGAACTCGCCGAATTTGCCCAGCTTGAGGAAGAAAATCGCCGGCTGCGTAAGCTGCTTGCTGAAAAGCTTCGCGCCGAAAACGCCGCACTGCGCAAGCGGCTGGGGATCAGCTAGGCAGGGCTTCATGTTTGCGATGACACCATCAACGGGGCCGTGGTCACTGCGCTGCTGCAATCGATGTGAAGCTGACGAACGATGAAAACCCCACAGCGCAACTTCGTTGTCGAATACAAGAACCGGCGGCAAACCCAAGCAAGACCTCCATCCATTTGGGGCAGTCTCGATCTGCAGGCCGTTGCCCGGCAGATTGAGGCCGATGGCATTTTGCCTGATGCGGCTCGGTCCGATCCGAATGCCCCCGTCAGCGACCCAGCTCCGGTCGCAGCCATCGCCTCCTTGCAGGAGCCTCATGCTGCAATTGAGGACCATCTTCACGCTCCAGCTAGTCCGATCGTGGGCGACGGAAATGGTGTATCCCTAAAAGGCGTTCCGTCAGAGCTTTCGGCAATTGCGGCGCCCGCAGTGCACGATCATCGTCGGACTGAAAGTGACGCGAAGAGTTCAAACCGTTCTCCAACGCGCGGCAAACGCGCACCCATCCAACAGCGGACTGTTGCCGACGGTTGCTTTGAGTTTTCGCAACCGCGCGATGACGAGGAAGACCTTGTCGCGCTCGACGCAGAAAACCGTTGGCTGAAGAGGCTCGTGATCATCAAGCTCCGTCAGGAAAACGACAAGCTGAGATCGATGCTAAGTCGATTCAGCTCTGAATAATCCAAAGATCTGTTCGAATGAACGTCTTTTCCAGCGAGAAATCTCCGTGCTTCTCCCGCCAGCCAAACAGTCAGCGTTTGATCAAACGTCAGTGCCGGCACGCCTCGGACGACCAAAACACTTCCCGAACCCTGTGGTTGCCCTACGCGATTACCGAGGAGTGTTTTGTATAGGCTCGCCTTCGTCTCGGCGGTCCCTGGCAGAATCCTTTATATTGCAAACATGAGCGACGAACGGACCATATCAAACTCCACCAAGTCGGCCGTTGAGAAGGTCCTCCGTGACCGCCTCGGCCAGGCAGGATTTTCTGGCGCCGACATTCGGGCCGATCGAGACAGCGATGGCGATCCCATCCTGCTCGTCGACGTGAAGTATGCATATTCGGACAAGCCAATCAGTTCGAAACTCACTTACGGTCTTTCGACCGAGGTGCGAAAGGCGTTGAGCGCCCTTGGAGAGACGCGGTTTCCGCATATTCGGCATCATTTCGACGAACAGCAGAAGATCGCAAGCTAACCCGTGTCGCATGATTTGATCGCCACCGCTCGGCGGCTCGCGAAGGCGTTTGATCCACTGCGGCCGGTCACCGAAAAGCTCGGAAACCTTCTCGGCGTATAGCGGAAACCGCCATTCGTCCCCGGATCACGTGTTGCCTTAGCTTGGCGCTGATCAAGGCGCTATCGCTAGCTCAGCGCTCCCGCATTGGTTCGGATTCAATTTCAACAAGCGGGGCAAAGACGTATTCGAGCAACCTCCGGGATCCGGTCTTGATTTCGACCGTTACTGTCATTCCTGCAGCCAAAGGGACATAGTGGCCGTCAGCCTCAATGCTGGTCTTCGTCGGCGTGACGATCACAGGATAGACGAGGTTCTGCGTCTGTCCCATCGAAGTGACGTTGGTGTTTGCCTTGGCGAGCTGTGTGGGATCGTTTTCGGCCAGTTGCGCGTCCGAGCTCGGGATCGAGTCACGGGCAACGCGGTTGACCGTGCGCCGCCGCCTGAACCGCTATTCTTCACCGGATGGGTTCAACCGCTCCTGCATATCCTTGCCTGGGCGAAAGAACGGTATCCATTTCTCTTCGACAAAGACCGGTGTTCCGTTGCTCGGATTCCGGCCGGAACGTGAGCGCCGGTTGCGCACGGAAAACACGCCGAAGCCGCGCAACTCGACGCGCCCGCCTTGCGCTAGCGTCTCCGCTATTTCATCGAGGATCGTATCGACGATACGCTCGGCATCATTGTGGTAAAGATGGGGATTGCGTGACGCAATCAGGGAAACGAGTTCTGATTTTATCACCTGTGACCTCGTCGTAGCTGCGAGTGGCGCATATTGCTGAGATTGGAATAGGAGGTAGGCAGCGGTCGATCAACAGGGGGAGGGCGGAATCCGCTGCGGGATAAAAAGGAGGCGCAGGGCAATAGAGAGGGAGAGGAGGGAAGGGAAAAGCTGTGACGGATTGAGAGGGTTGGAGAGAGGCTCCGGCCGGTCCGTTACGGAGAAACCGACATGGCACAAGCCATCCAGAAAATCACCCTCAGTTCAGCCCGGGATATTCCCTTCAACAAGCTCGTCTTGAGCCAGCAGAATGTCCGCAAGATTAAGGCGGGCATTTCAATCGAGGACCTCGCGGAGGATATCGCCCGCCGGGGGCTCCTGACCAGCCTCAATGTCCGGCCCGAACTCGATGGCGACGGCAACGAGACAGGCATCTACCGCATTCCTGCCGGCGGCCGGCGTTATAGAGCGCTCGAATTGCTCGTCTCCCAGAAAAGGCTCTCGAAAACCGCCGGCGTGCCCTGCATCGTCAGCAGCGGCGAAACTCCGGAGATCGAAGATTCGCTCGCTGAGAACGTGCAGCGTGTCGACCTTCATCCTCTCGACCAGTTCAGGGCATTCCAGAGCTTGCGCGAGCAGGGGCAGAGCGAAGACGACATCGCCGCCCGCTTTTTCGTCTCGGTCGCGACGGTGCGGCAGAGATTGCGACTGGCATCCGTCTCGCCGCGGCTGCTCGATCTTTACGCGGCCGACGAGATGACCCTGCAGCAGGTGATGGCCTTCTCGATCACCAATGATCATGTTCGTCAGGAGCAGGTCTGGGACACCGTTTTGCGGTCCCATGCCCAGGAGCCCTACTATATCCGCAGGCTCCTGACCGAGACGACAATCCGGGCGACCGACCGCCGCGCCGCCTATGTCGGACTCGAGGCTTATGAAGCTGCCGGCGGTGTGGTCATGCGCGACCTCTTCGATGAGGACAATGGCGGATGGCTCCAGGATCCGGCGCTGCTCGAGCAATTGGTGATCGAGAAATTGAAGATAGATGCAGAGGCACTCAAGGGCGAGGAAGGCTGGAACTGGGTCGAGGCCGCCTTCGACTTCCCCTATGGCCATACGTCCGGGCTGCGCCGCTTCTACGGCGAGCAGGCCGAGATGACCCAGGCGGAACTCGATCGTCATGACAGATTAAGGGCCGAATACGACAAACTCGACGCGGACTATGCCGAAGCCGAGGACTATTCCGAGGAGACCGAACGCCTCCTGGAGAAACTCGGAGCCGAGCTCGACGAGCTGAATGACCGGCCCTACGTTTTCGATCCTGAAGAGGTTGCCCGCGGTGGTGCCTTCATCTCGCTTGCTGCCAATGGCGAGTTGAAAATCGAACGGGGGTTCGTCAGAAGCGAGGATGAGGTCCCGGTTGAAACAACCGACGCAGATGCAGCGGGATTGGACGGCAACAATAACAATCCGATGCCCGCATGGTCTGCAGGCGGGATTTCCGTGAATGGCCAGGCGGTCTCTGGTGAGCCCGCGGAGGATGACGACGACATCGTGAGGCCATTGTCCGATCGGCTTGTCGTGGATCTGACGGCGACGCGAACGGTCGCGCTGCGCAATGCGCTTGCCAATGAACCGGTCATCGCGTTTATCGCGGTGCTGCACGCCTTCGTCTTGAAGACCTTCTACGTTTACGGCTCGGACTCATGCCTGGAGGTGACGCTGCAAAGCGCTCGTTTCAGCCAGACGCCCGGCCTCGGCGATACGATTTGGGCCAAGGAGATCGATCAGCGGCACGAGGCCTGGGGCCAGGATCTCCCGAAATCGCCCGATGACCTCTGGACCTTCCTGATCGCGCTCGACGAGGTCAGCCGACAGGCCCTATTTGCCCATTGCGCCTCGTTGTCGCTCAATGCGGTCATCGAGCCGTGGAACAAGCGCACACGTGCGATTGCTCATGCGGACCAGGTCGCCCGGTCGATTGGTTTCGACATGGTCGCGGCGGGCTGGACGCCGACGGTGGATTCCTATCTCGGCCGTGTCACCAAGTCGCACATTCTCCAGGCGGTTCGTGAGGCGAAGGGCGATCAATCAGCGGAACTGATCGGCCATCTGAAGAAGACCGATATGGCCCGCGAGGCCGAACGGTTAATGGCCGGTAGTGGTTGGCTTCCGGAGCCTCTCGGTCTCGCGGCAGATCTGGGTGCCGTCGACGAAGCGATGGTCGAAACCGGGGAGATTCACCATGACGGTGCCACCGAGAGCCGGAATTTCGAACTTCCGGCATTCCTGACCGAGGAAACCGATGAGGTGTCCATGCCGACGGACGAGCGCGACGAACAACATCATCTCGACGCGGCGGAATAACCATTCTTTGGATCAACCAAAGGCCCGGCTTCGAAAGGAGACCGGGCCGTTTCAGTTTCAGGAGCATTTCAATGCCCGACTTTACGATCGAATCCACCTATCACCTGCCGGTTTTTCGGCATCGTACTTATGCGGCTGACACGCTCGAGGCCGCCTGCCGGGCCGCCGTCGACGACGACAATTGGGATCTCGCCGAGAAAGACTACGATTCCTCCGGCGAGGTTCATATCACCGGCGTCTGGGAAGGCGCCCATAGCGCCTATACCGGACCGTCGTTCCAGGTGCCATCGCAATTCGATGAAGCTGTCCAGCGGCGTGCACGTCATTTCGAGATGCTGCTCGGCCTGTTGAAGATCTTCTTCGACGACGCGCGAGCAGCACGGCCTCCGTCGCCTGACTGGCTTGCCCGCTCGGCCTGGGAGATAGCGCGTGGTGAGGCCATCCTTAGCAACGCTCCGGATCCCGATAAGCCTGTAGAGCCGCCAAAGCCGGACCACATCCTGGCGCGGCTGCAGGAAGATCAGGTTCGCAACGCGATCGCCGCCGTACTGGACGTCGATGACAATTTCCGAGCGCTTTCGCCGACGGCCGTAACCGACGACGACATCCACACCGCCTGCCTCACGATCGCGACGACCATGGATGTCTCGGACGTCGTCGGCAATGCCGAATTTCAGGCGGCGCTTGCAGCGATCCGGTCGGCGCATCAGCGCCTCCATCCAGCCTGACTTTCCATCAGCCATTTCACTTCCCCAACCCAGCCCGGCCACAGCGCCGGGCGCTTGTTTTTCAGGAGACTCCCATGAACACTTTAACACACGAGGCCCGGTCCGTTTCCTCGGGCTTCAGGGTCGCTATCTCGCGCGGCGAACGCATCGGCCGCGTTTCTTCGGAATGGTTTTCGCGCCCCGATGACGAGCGGTTCCTGTCGCTGACCGAGCTCTACGATACCGTCCGGTCCCGGGCCGACCGCGCCCATGCGCGAACGATCGAAAGCGCTGCGATCCGCGTCGAGGCCACACGCGACAATGCCGAGCGGCTTGAGCTTCTCGTTCCAGGTCAGCGTCAGGCGATCGCGCCGACCCATTGGAGCTACGGCCAGCTTTGCAGCCTGGTCGGCGCCCCCGCCACCTATATGCGGCAACTGCCGGCGCCGCTCGCCGCGATCAATCTGCAGCATGGTCTGCTCAATCACCGTGCCGAGCTCGTCAAGACGCTCGAGATGGACGACGGTCGCCTGGAACTGCGGGCCGTCACCGGACCGGAATATGGCCGCATCTGGGATCACGAACTGGTCTCGGCGGTCATGAAGATTGCCGGAAATGGCACTGGCGACACCATGTGGAAAGTACCTGGTGTGCTGGATTGGGCGACGATGACCCACAATCCGTTCGTCGACATCACCAAGGACACGACCACCCTCTATGCCAGCGACCGGGACGTCTTCCTGTTCCTGGTCGACGACACCCATCCGATCGAAGCCGGGCGATTGCCGAACGGCGAGCCTGATCTCTACTTCCGCGGCTTTTACGCCTGGAACTCGGAGGTCGGATCGAAGACGCTCGGCATCGCCTCCTTTTATTTGCGGGCGGTCTGCGCCAACAGAAATTTGTGGGGCACGGAGAATTTCGAGGGGATCACCATCCGGCACTCGAAGTTCGCCGCCCAGCGCTTTGCGCATGAGGCGGCACCCGCGCTGACCAGCTTCGCCAATTCCTCGCCGGCGCCATTCATCGCCGGCATCAAGGCGGCACGCGAGCGGATCGTTGCCCGCAAGGACGACGATCGCGAAACCTTCCTGCGCCGCCGCGGCTTTTCGAAAGGCGAGACCGGCAAGGTGATCGAGATGGTGCTGTCGGAGGAGGGGAGGCCGCCGGAGTCGGTCTTCGACTTCGTCCAGGGGATTACCGCGCTGGCGCGCACCAAGACCAATCAGGACACGCGTCTCGAACTCGAAGGCAAAGCGAAGAAGCTGCTGGAGAGCGCCTCCTGACATGTTCATGCGCGCCTGGCTCAGAGCCCGGCCGCGTCCCCAATCCCTATCGACATCATCGCAGAGCCCGGTCAAGCGCCGGGCCCCGTTTTGCCTGGAGCACCCCAATGGCTATCCCCGATCATGCCCGCATAAACTTCGACACGCTGCTACGTGCAGCGTGCGATGGCAATCTTGCTCTCATGGAATGCCTCGATGCCGCTACACGCGAGCCGCGTTACGTGCTCTGCGCCGTCGGCCGCAGTGACGGCGAATACGTCTTCACGCCGTTCGGCCATCTTGCCGACGCCAACCCGTACGGCGCCTACCTGCCGCCGGATCCCGACGATCCCACCGGCTTCATTGTTAGCCCGGCAATCTAAGCACTGATGGTCGCCGGCAGTTTTTGCTGGCGACTCCCGATCCCTCCCTGGCTGCCCGATGACGCTCCTCCGACCCCTTCGGCAGGGCGCTGGGCGCTGCCGTTCTTTCCTCACTCCTGGAGTCCCCTTCGATGAACATCATATCGCATCCTCAAACCGTTTCCGCCCCTTCGCGTCTTGAGACCAAAAGCCGCGCTGACGAACTTATCGAAGCTGCCGGTCGGATCGCCTTGCTTTTGGAGCAAGGCAAAGTCGTCACGTCAGGCGACCTGCGACAGAACATGATCGAGGCCCTTGGCGGCAGCGACGCCGAAGGCCTCTGGCTTTGGAAAGACGCCTATGAAGCGACCGAAGCTGCTCAGGTCCTTTTCCTGCGCAAGTTCGGGCCAGCGATCGTTTCCGGCGCCCATTCGCCCCAATCGACACTCGCGATGCTCACGAAAGTGGAGAACCTTCTGCCGACCCATACACGAAGATCTGAGGAGAGCCAGGCCCTGCAGCAATTCTCGACACCGATCCCGCTTGCCTACGCCGCATCGCGTGCTGCAGGCATCACGCCTGCTGACACGGTTCTCGAGCCGTCGGCTGGAACCGGCCTTATGGCGATCTTCGCGGAACTCGCGGGCGGGCACCTTGCGCTCAACGAATACGCGGCTGTTCGGAAATCGCTGTTGCAGCAGCTCTTCTCTGGCGTTTCGATATCGCAGCACGACGCCGCGCATATCGACGATTATCTCGATCGCTCCGTTCGACCGAGCGTCGTTTTGATGAACCCGCCGTTCTCCGCTGGCGTCCACGTGGAAGGTCGTGTCACCGATGCTGCCTGGAGGCATCTGACGTCCGCCTTCGCCCGCCTCGCCCCTGGCGGGCGGTTGGTCGCGATCACGGGATCCAGTCTTTCTCCCGATAATTCCGTATGGCGCGATGCTTTCGTTCGCCTTCAGGGGCAGGGCGCCGTGCTGTTCACCGCGGCGATCGACGGCAGCATCTATGCCCGCCATGGCACGACGATGGAAACGTGCCTCATCGTCATCGATAAGATCCCGGCGCGCGATCCCTCGAAGCTCGCAACGTCGAGCGGCACTGCGCAGGATCTGGAAACACTACTTAATTGGGTCAGCGGCCTTCCAACGCGGGCGCCCCTGACGACGCCGAACTCCATTGGAGCATCCCGCAGCGGTATCCTGCGCGCGGACACAATGCGGCAAGCAGCAAGCGCCTCGTCGCGTCGCCCTGCGGACGGAGGACAGGCGGGGCCTGCAACAACGGTGCGTCCCATACCTGTCGATGATGAAATCATCGAACTGTCATACGAGCTGCGGGACGCTCAGCCCAAGGATGAGACCAATGGCGCTGATGGCATCTACGAGGCCTATCGGCTGCAATCGATCCACATACCCGATGCAAAACCGCATCCCGACAGGCTGGTTGAATCCGTGGCGATGGCATCCGTCGCGCCGCCGAAGCCGAGTTATCGCCCGCACCTGCCGAAGCGCATCGCTGCAAGCGGAGATCTTTCCGACGCCCAGCTCGAAAGCGTCATCTATGCCGGCGAAGCTCATTCCAGCTATCTCGCTGGACATTGGAGCGTCGATGCGTCCTTCGACAATCTCAAGCCGGTTGCATCGGATGCAGAACATGCTGTCCGCTTCCGTCGCGGTTGGTTCCTCGGCGACGGAACAGGCGCCGGCAAGGGCCGCCAGGCCGCCGGCATCATTTTGGACAACTGGCTGAAAGGCCGCCGGCGGCATGTCTGGATCTCAAAATCCGACAAGCTGATCGAGGATGCCCAGCGCGACTGGAGCGCGTTGGGCCAAGAGAAGTTGCTGGTGACGCCGCTGTCGCGTTTTCGACAGGGCAAGCCGATCAAGCTGGAGGAAGGTATTCTCTTCACCACTTTTGCAACGCTGCGCAGCGATGAGCGTGAGGGCAAGCGCTCGCGTGTTCAGCAGATCGTCGACTGGCTTGGAAGCGATTTTGGCGGTGTTATTATCTTCGATGAAGGTCACGCCATGGCCAATGCCGCCGGCGGCAAGACCGAACGCGGTGACAAAGCCGCATCGCAGCAGGGCAGGGCAGGGCTCCGCCTGCAACGAGCCCTTCCGGATGCTCGTGTCGTCTACGTCTCGGCAACCGGCGCATCGGAAGTCGAATCCCTTGCCTACGCGGAACGCCTCGGTCTTTGGGGCAGCAGCGACTTTCCCTTTCCGACCCGCTCCGAATTCATCGCCGCGATCGAAGATGGCGGTGTCGCTGCCATGGAAGTTCTGGCGAGAGACCTGAAGGCCATGGGTCTCTACGCATCTCGGTCGCTCTCCTTCGAGGGCGTGGAATACGAGATCCTCGAACACGAGCTGACCGAGGAACAGATCCGCATCTACGATGCCTATGCCGAGGCGTTCCAGGTCATCCACAATCATCTCGATGCCGCAATGGAGGCCTCGGGCATCACTGGGCAATCGGGCACGCTGAACAAAAATGCCAAGGCGGCGGCACGCTCAGCCTTCGAAAGCTCGAAGCAGAGATTTTTCAATCATCTTCTGACCTCGATGAAAACGCCGGCCCTTCTCAAAGCGACCGCTGCAGATTTGGACGATGGTCATGCTGCCATCGTCCAGCTCGTCTCGACGGGAGCGGCTTTGACCGAGCGCCGGCTGGCGCAGATCCCGACCGAGGAATGGAGCGATCTGCAGGTCGACGTCACACCGCGGGAATATGTCGTCGACTACCTCATGCACTCCTTCCCGGTGCAGCTCTTCGAGGAATTCTCCGACGCCGAGGGCAATCTCAGCTCCCGTCCCGTCCATGACGCCGACGGCAACCCTGTCATCTGCCGCGAGGCCGAACGGCGACGTGACGAGCTCGTTGAAACCTTGGGCAGCCTGCCGGCGATCCCGACCGCCCTTGACCAGATCGTCCAGGTCTTCGGCGCCAGCAAGGTCGCAGAGATCACCGGTCGCTCCCGCCGCATCATTCGCCGGGAGGACAGCGCCTCCATCGCCCGCTATGCCGTGCAGAACCGGCCGGGCAGCGCCAATCTCGATGAGGCCCGCGCCTTCATGGATGACGAGAAGGGCATTCTTGTCTTCAGCGACGCCGGCGGAACCGGCAGATCCTATCATGCGGATCTCGCCGCCAAAAATCGGCGCCTGCGTGTTCATAACCTTCTGGAAGCTGGCTGGCGCGCCGACGTGGCGATCCAGGGTCTTGGACGCAGCCACCGCACGAACCAGAAGCAGCCACCACTCTTCCGGATGATCGCCACCAACGTCAAGGCAGAACGGCGCTTCCTGTCGACAATCGCCAGGCGTCTCGACACGCTTGGCGCCATCACCCGTGGCCAGCGTCAGACAGGCGGGCAGGGCATGTTCCGGTCCGAGGACAATCTCGAGTCCCAATATGCCCGCGACGCGTTGCGGCAATTCTACGGGTTGCTGCATGCTGGCAGGATCGATGGCTGCTCGCTCGACTGCTTCGAGAACATCACCGGTCTGTCACTCACATCGGAGGAAGGCGGGTTAAAGGACGAGTTGCCGCCGATCCAGACCTTCCTCAATCGCATGCTGGCGCTGACCATCGCCATGCAGAACGTGCTGTTCGAGGCCTTCGAGCAGCTGTTGGCCGCCCGCATCGAAGGTGCGATTGCGGCCGGCATTTATGACAAGGGGCTGGAGACGATCACCGCCGACAGCATGACGGTCACTGAGCGCCGGCTGATCTATACGCATCCGGTCACCGGCGCGCATTCGCATCTCTTGACCATCGAGAGGAGGGATCGCAATGCACCGATGCATATCGAGGAAGTTCAGAGCCTCGTGCAGCAGGATCACCGCGCCAGGCTGATGATCAACGGCAAGTCTGGCAGGCCCGCTGTGATGGTGCCCACCCGCTCGATCATGCTGGACGACGGCTCCATTCAGCCGCGCGTGTCGCTGATCCGGCCGATGGACGAGCTCCGCTTCGAAGTGCGGCACCTTGAAGAGACGAATTGGAAGGAGGTTGACGAACAAGCATTCGTCCTCGCCTGGAATACCGAGGTTGCCGCCGTGGCGGAATTTTCGACGTCGACGATGCATATCGTCAGCGGTTTGTTGCTGCCCATCTGGAAACTCCTGCCGCGGGACTTTTGCCGCGTGCGGCGTCTGCAGACAGATGACGGCGAACGGATCGTCGGCCGTGTCATCGCCCCGGATCGGCTGGCCGGGCTTTGCCGCAACTTCGGCATCGACCAGAGGCAGGTGCTCAGCGCCGACCAGGCCTGGGCATCGTTGGTCGACGGATCCTCTATCGTCGCGCTTGCGGGCGGCATGACGCTCCGCCGCGTGCGCGTCATGAACGACTACCGCATCGAACTCACCGGCTTCACCGACGGCACGCGCGGCTGGCTGCGGTCGATCGGCCTGTTCTCCGAGATGATCAATTGGAAGCTGCGTTTCTTCGTGCCTGTCACAGACGAGGGTGCAGCGATCCTGTCGAAGCTGATGCAGCGTCATCGCTTGGTCGACATCGCGCGCCGGTCGTGACGGAGGTCTCTCATGCTTTCCGCCTCCGATCTGGCAGGCCGTCTCGCGCAGGACGCGGAGGCGGTCTGCCGCCACTATCTCTCCGCCGGCCGCCGTGCCGGCAACTATTGGCTCGTCGGCGATGTCGCCAATAGCAAGGGCCGGTCTCTCTACGTGCATCTGACCGGCCCGCGCGCCGGCCGATGGACCGATGCGGCGACCGGCCAATTCGGCGATCTGCTCGATCTCGTCCGCGAGACCTGTGGCCTCGTCGACTTCCGCGATGTCGCGGAGGAGGCCCGGCACTTCCTCCTCCTGCCTCGACCAGAGCCGGTGTCGTGTTTTAGGAGACACGCCCAAAATTCTGCGGCGGTCGAGCGGCCCGCGGCTGAACGCGCCCGGCGTCTCTTTCGAATGACACAGCCGCTGGCCGGCACATTGGCCGATGCCTATCTCCGCGAGCGCGGTATTTTGCGGGCATCCACCCATTCTGCGCTGCGTTTCCACTCGTCCTGTTATTATCGCGATCTCGTCACCGACCGGACGACCAGCTATCCGGCGCTAATCGCAGCCGTCACCGATGCGGCCGGAGCAATCGCCGGCGTCCACCGCACCTATTTGTCATCAAGCCCCCACCCGGACCGCGTCAACAAGGCCAGGGTAGACGATCCCCGCCGCGCGCTTGGCAGGCTCCTCGGGAATGGCGTCCGTTTCTGCTTTCCTGTCAATGCACCTGTGCCGGTCATGGCGGCAGGCGAGGGCCTCGAAACCATGCTGTCGCTATCGCATGTGATGCCCGGCATGCCGATGGTGGCCGCTTTGACGGCCACTCACCTTGCGGCCTTCAACTTCCCGCCAGGATGCCAGCGCCTCTACATCGCCGGCGACGCGGATGCGGCCGGCCGGCACGGAATCGAGGGATTGAGCCGCAGGGCACAGGAATGCGGGATCCTGCCGCTGGTTCTGTCGCCCGCGCTCGGCGACTTCAATGAGGATCTGCGCTGGCTGGGTCCGGACCGACTGACGGCGAGCCTTCGGGCTCAGCTGGTCCCGGAAGACGCGATGGCTTATCTGCCCGCATGAGGGCGGCCGGGAGGGGCAGGGGCGGAGCCGGCGAGGCGGGGGACGGTCCGCGGAGCCGGCTCCCCGGGTGGGCGCGCCCGCGGGCCTGCCGAGAGGCGACCCTTACCACGCGGGTCTCGGGCCTTCAGCGGGTCAGTCGGGTTTCTTCCCCTGCCAGACCGCGGCGCGGTCCGTCATTCCTCGCGGACCAAGAAGCCCTCTTGTCCCCGCCCGGCGCTTCGCTGGGCCGCTTCGCTTCGCTTGCGGTTCCGGCCTCGGCCCGCGTGACCGGGTTCGCCGTCAGGCCGCGAGAGGCGCGGCCCAAACCAGCGGAGACCATCATGGACCTGATCCTTCACCCCGACGACGGCGTCGAGCCCCACCACGCGTCCTCCCCGACCGACCGCTTCATCTACGAGATGCAGATCTTCGGCTATCGCCCCTTCCAGGACGAGCCCGATCCGCGGCCATTGCCGGAGGAGCCGCAGGTCCGCTCGTCGATCACTACGATCTTCGATGCTTTCGCCGAAATGCTCGGCGACACCCGCCTGGAGCCCGACCTCGAAGACCTGTTCTGGTCCATCCCCAATCTCTTCCACCGGGCCGGCGAACGGATCCAGCGCGAGCTCGACCGTAACGAGGAAGCGCAGCGCACCGGCCAGCGCGAGCAGGACGGCTCGGAGGTGAGGAGCGTCGAACTCGAACGCCTCATCGCGGAAGGCATCACGCTCCTGGAGCGCCGCAATGCCTTCGAGTTCATGCGCGACTACGCGGCCGACATGTTCGAGGCGCAGACCGGTTCGTCCTGGCGGCCACGCACCGGCTCCAAGGTCAACCACGCCAACATGACGGCGGCGATGATCGACAGCCGTGACTTCCTCTCCGCCCGTCGGCGCGCCGAAACCGAGGTGCTGATCCCTGCCGGCACCAAGATCGCCTTCGCCGGCGGCATGGATTACAATCATCATGGGCGGATCTGGGCCAAGCTCGACCAGGCGCATGCCAAGCATCCCGACATGGTGCTGCTGCACGGCGGCTCGCCGAAGGGCGCCGAGCGGATCGCCGCCTGCTGGGCTGACGCCCGCAAGGTGACGCAGATCGCCTTCAAGCCGAACTGGACCAAACATGCCAAGGCCGCGCCGTTCCGCCGTAATGACGATATGCTGTTGGTCATGCCCGCCGGATTGATCGTTTTTCCCGGAAACGGGATCACCGGCAATCTCGCCGACAAGGCGCGTCGCCTCGGCATCCCGGTCTGGCAGGCATCAGGAGACGGCGCGTGAGCGCCGTTTTCTTCGAAGATGAAAAATATGGAAAACATGGCAAAATTGGATTATATGGAAAGCGTACCGGAGACCAAAGCCATGAAGCAGTTCACGACAGGCGACCTGAACAAGCAGATCGGCGATATCACCGACGCGGCGAGCCGCGAGCCGGTGATGCTCACCCGCCATAAGAAGCCGCGTTTCGTGCTGATGAGCTACGAGCATTATGAGCGCATGCGCACCGGCGGCAATCCCCGCCGTGCCTATATTGTATCGGAGATGCCCGCCGAGCATGCGGAACTATTCGACGAGGCGCTCGATCGGCTTGCGCGCGGCGAAGGCTATGACGATGAGCCATGAGTTCCGCCCCGGCGAGGTCATCTCCTATCCCTACCTCTGGGCCTGGCAGCAGCAGCGCGGCGAAACCGAGGGTCGTAAGCAGCGGCCTGTCTGCGTCGTCATTGCCATCCGAAGTGCCTCCGATGGAAACACGCATCTGGCGCTTCTCGCCATCACGACGCAGCCGCCGCAGACAGGTCGCATCGCTCTGGAGGTCCCCGAAATCGAGCGCAAGCGCGCGGGCTTAAGTGATCTGAAGCAGTGCTGGATCATGGCCGACGAGTACAATTACGATATCGTCGAACGTTCCTGGTACATCGAGCCCGATCGGGGCATCCTCGGCCGCTTCAGCAAATCCTTCATGGTGAAAATCGCCGGACTGTTTGCCGAGGCGCGCGGCCGAACTGGCCGGGTCAGCCGTCTCGATTGAGCGGCGATCGAAGCGCTCACCATCCGGGACATCTCCGTCGGCTGCATCGTCGGCGCCATCCACGTCGGAGGCAGTCCTCGCGAAGCAAGTCTCCGAATGCCGGGTGTTTCCGGCTGGCATCCTTTTCCTGACCACACCCGCGCGCGAGCAACGCTCCGCAAGCAAACCGCAGTTGTGATCTCACTTCACCCGAGGTGCAGTCGCACCAGAGCGCATGGCATATCAGGTGCGACACCGACCGAAGCCTTCTATGATAGTGACGATGGGACTGGAACGGTGCTGATCGCTCGCGCCGTGTCCACCTGGTTGAAGGCCTGCATTCGTTGTCCCGGACACCCACCGACGCAAGCGATGAGCGCGGCACTCGTCGGGTCCGCAAAGGCAGCCACGGCGAGGTCTCCTGCCGACGT
The DNA here is from genome assembly GCF_014193145.1 of Rhizobium sp. BK060. Lineage (NCBI taxonomy): Bacteria > Pseudomonadati > Pseudomonadota > Alphaproteobacteria > Hyphomicrobiales > Rhizobiaceae > Rhizobium > Rhizobium sp. BK060. The sequence goes on along the minus strand of NZ_JACHYW010000010.1, from coordinate 120,514 downwards.
CGCAATCAAGGACCATTCCCGTTCTCTATGCCGCCTTTCTAAGGGACCGGCCGCGATCAGCGTCAACCCCGCAAGGGGGTTCCCCTACGCTTAAGCTCCGGTGACGCCTGCGGCGCGGCCCCTTCTTCGGGCGCCATCGGGAATGGTCCCGATGCAACGAAGGAGACAATCCCATGGCTACCACGATCGCAACCCTCACCGAAAAGACCGACGGCACTCTCGAAGGCATCTTCGCCACCATCCGGGTCAATGCCCCCATCGCCCTCGTCCCGAACGCCAGCAAGACGAGCGAAGAAGCCCCCGACTACCGCATCATCCATCGCAAGACCGGCTTCGAGATCGGCGCCGGCTGGAACCGCATCTCCCGCCAGACCGGCGAGGAATACATCTCCACGAAGCTCGAAGCGCCCGAGATCGGCGTGATCTTCGGCAACGTCGCCCCGGCACCCGGCGGCGAACCCGGCAAGAAGGTCATCCTCTGGAACAGCCCGGCCTGAACCGGATCGCCGGCCCCGAAATCGGGGCCGGCATCCCCTCATTCCAAGGAGTTGGCCATGAGCCGCTACACGATTACTGTCACCCGAACCGCATCCCGCCACTTCGACCCGGACGCCATAATCGGCTACGACCGCCCGCTTCAGACGTTCTTCCTCCAGGCGTTTCCGGACGCCGATGGCGAGGATCTTGAACTCTGGCTGGGCACAAACTTCCGGGAGTTCGAAACACCTTCACAACTGCGTATCGTAGCAATCGCAAGCGGTTTCGACTTCATCCCCCTGGCATCCGGCATTCTTCACAAGCTGCTGGACGACCATGCCCGCGAAGCCTATCACCCGGTCGGCGACTCGATCATCCAGGATCTCCGCAACGGGACATCCGCTCGCTGACGCACACTGAAAACGAAAATAGCCCGGCGCAGTGCCGGGCTATTTTATTGCTTGACCGGCAACATTTACTTGTTCAGCGCATCCTTCAGTGCCTTTGCCGGCGTGAACGCTAGCTTCTTGGCCGCAGCGACCTTGATCGTCGCACCGGTCGCAGGATTGCGTGCCTCACGCTCCGGTGTTGCCTTCACCTTGAACTTGCCGAAGCCGGGCAGCGATGTCTCGTTGCCGGCAACCGCAGCTTCGGTGATGGAGGCGATCACCGCCTCCACGATGGCTTTGCCCTGAGTCTTGGTCAGCCCGTGCTCGGTCGCGATCTTGTCGGCAATTTCGTTGGTGGTGGTCATTTCACGTCTCCGCATCGTTCTAGATGCAGAATCCCTGCCACTACCGACCCGAGCTGTCATTGACACCCCGCGACAAATGGCGCGGAAAGCCCGGATCTCCACAGATATTCACGTGGTCAGGTATGAGATAACCCCAAGACGGGCGTCGAGCCCGTCCTCGGGTTCGGGTGCGATACGGAGAGGAAATGTCTGCTCAGTCCGTCCAAGGGTGCCATGGCGTCGTGCCGGCCTCAAGGACGAGCGGTGCCCCCAATTTTGCCTGCGTTCCGGTTCCCTGCACTCCGACAAAATCGGCACCCCCACTCGCCGCCGCTGGCGGTCGCATTCGCGATCCTTGACCCCGCCACGCCCCCATGACCGCGCGCGTCGTCTTTCACAAACGTCAAGGAGACGACGACGATGCTTCTGGAACAACACATTGAAGAGCTGCGCCGCGAAATGAATGCAACGTACGACCGGGTCGAACGCCGCGAGATCGAACTCGAACTCGAACTGGCCCGCGCCGAGCTCGAGGTGATCATGGCCGAACAGGAGGGTTCAATCGACGCCGAGCCGCCCTTCTGAGGCGGCTTTCACCATGTCGCCTGGCCTGTCGCGCCGGATCGACCGGCGCTTCACGCCCGAAGCTTCGCTTCGCCGGCCTCCTTCCGCCATCGCTCAGGAAATCGCCCCTCGCGAGAAATTCGCTCTCGGGCCGTAGCCGCGCCGCCGCTTCTGACGCATGAGTTGGAGGAAGAGCCCGACCGCTTCCTCCTCCTTCTTAAAATGATGGATTAGTCTTTGGCCCCTGGCACCAATGCGGCCCCATCGGCGGATGAGGCAAGCTTCGCCGAACAGGTTGGGCTCGATCGACATGGCATAGAAGCGGGCCATGTTCTTGCTGACGTCCGTGCGTTCGACATAGAGCTGGTAGGGCTGCGCGATCATGAAACAGAGAATCGAACAGGCATGACTTTGCGTCCAACGACATATTCGAATCGGTCGCTGTCAATTGATTCACGGCGATGATGGGTTTGATGCGTAGTGCGGGCGAGCCGCCTGCGGCGGACGGTGCTATTCGCTGTCGCTCACCGAACCCCTGGCGGGTTTCGTCCCATTCGGGTGACGCCCGCTCTCGCGGCTGTCGCACTGGCGGCAAAGTTTCCGCAACCCTAACCGGGGATAGACTGCATGGCCGGCTGCGCTCGGCAAACGGACACGGCGCCATCGGCGCCGTGGTCTATCTCTCTCTGACGTCCAATTCTGCACCCGCCACTCCGGCGTCAAGGACTGCGCGGCCCCTCCAATTTTCCGCCGTCGTCCCTTCGGTCCATCGCCGGAAAATCGGTCCCTCCGCTTGCCGCCGCTGGCGGTCGCGTACCGCGATCCCTGACCCCTCGCGGCTAAGGCGCGGCCTCCTTTCGTCAGAGACAGAAAGGAGACACTGATATGTCCGATGACTGGTACTACGTTCATCAACTCGCGGTGCTTGCGGGTTTCAGGCTTATCGTCCTTGCAAATCGCATTGGTTGCGAGAACGAATTCTTGCTGGAGCTGCACGACAGGCTCGCCGAGGGGCTGGCATGCGCAATTGCGCGGCTGCGGTCCATCATGGCGCTGGAGCGCCAGCTCGCCAGCGGGAGGGACGAGGAAGGTTTCACCGCCTTCCAGATTCAGGGCGAAGAGGAATGCTTCGCTCGTTTCCAGATCACGCTGCTTGACGACCTCGAAATCGACTTCGACACTTACGAGTACCGTGTGAACGGCGAATGGCACTATGCGCTCTCGGCGGACTGCGACGGCATCGAGATCAGTTATCCGAGCACGGTCGCGCTCGCCGATGCCGAACTGGGCGGGCTCGGCCCGATCATCCGCGACATCTCCCGCGAGACGGGCATAGCGATCAGCGCAGCGCGTGTCGTCTACGATTGACGCGCTGGCATGAGACGTGCTTGGCCGTCTCTCGCCATCTTCCATTCCCTTGACCCGTTGCCGGCATCGAGCCGGCGCGCTCTTGAGGGGAGAGACTTACCGCCTCTCCCCTCAAACACCCCTCTCCCTGCGGTGCGGGTCGAGACCCGCCCGGCCTTTCGGGCCGGTCAAGCGGACGCTGCCGCGACTTCCCCAAACAAGACGAAGAGGACGAGTACCTTGCGCTACGCCCTCATAATTCGGGCATCCGCTCCATGTGCTCGTCCTCTTCTGCGGAACGCTCGCCGTCTCATCGTTCGCATGTCATCGATGCCCGTTCCCTTCGGTCACGCACATCCCGACAGCTCACGACGACGGCTCGCTTCAGCATCTCTCACCAACTGCCCTGTCCACCGTGCTGTTCCTCCGGCGCGTATCACAGGCTCTGGGCCTGTGATCGCTGTTGCTTAGTCTAACGACTCGCAACAGCATTGGCGCCTCGGGCACGGCGTCCAGGGCAGTTGGTGAGAGATGGCAGGATAGGCTAATGGTATACCATTAGCCGTTTCGCCCGAGGGGCGATCGCCTCAAAGGCGAGAGAGGGTTTCCCGACCTTTCAATTCTCAAACGAAACAAGGCCATGAGCGGGAGCCGGCTCTTTGGAGCAAGAGCCTCCGGCCGCCGTGAAATGCAGTAGCATCTTGGAGGTCAGGCGCTTGCGCTAATCAGCGAATGGGCGGTCGCGCCGATAGGTGGTTTGCCGATTGGACCGGATTGCGAATGTGCAAACAGGCGAATCCGCGTAAACGTGAATAGGTGCGTCACCGGTTGGGCCTATCGGTACGTCGGCGAATGAGTGAAGCGGCGATTGGGCTATCCGGTGAAACGGCAGATCAGCGAAATAGCAAATCCGTGAAATGGGGCGGCACCGATCGGGCGAATGGGAGGCCGGCCGATTCAGTTAATCAGTGAATCGGTGATTGGGCCGATCGCGGAATCGGTGGTGGCGTGGGCGCGCGATTGGGCCACTCAGCGAACAGCTTATTCCGCGAATAGGCATTTGGGCGATCCGACGCATCGGCGAATGAGGGGTTCACCCATTTGGCGAAACGGTGAAAGCGCGTCCAGAAGATCTGCGTCTGCGGACAACACTCAATTGCAATCGCAATCGTGGTTGCTGCGGTTTTCGCAACAACCAAGACCGCGGCGATGCCTCTATCGCAACCGATCATCTACTCATCTACCACGGAGCTTAGACACAGGCTTTTTCCCGCTTGAGCAAGCGATCTGCTGCTGATAAAATTGTACCGGAGTATAAGTTATTCATTTGATCTAGGCTGCGGGCCAGGCGGTATTCCGTTTTTTTCGAGAATAGGGTTTGACACTGGTACACAATCGATCCCTCCTGACGAAAGAATGGTACAAGGTGCCATTCTCAGTGGACTGCCCTGGCTGTGGTGCACAGACGCGGTCCGCCGCTGTCGTGGTTGGCCCTTCGAGCCTGGTGGGGGACGCAGGCTCGACGTCGGGAAACGACATACTGACGAAGCCCAACAGACGACTTGATGCGTTCGCATTCGTTGAGGCGCTGGGCGGTCAGACCGAACATGTCGAACGATCCGTCGTCAACCGCTTCCACAGCACCTTCGCCTTCCTGAGCGGCAGGCTGACGTCGATTTGCGAACACTGCGCAGAAAACCTTCCACCGGCAGCAATTCGCTCCGCCGTGATGAACGGCTTTGTTCGGCTCGGCCAAAAGCGCCTTCTGGTGAACGAGCGCTTGATGCTTTTTTCCTCCGACGTGGTGCTGACGGAATTTCGACGTGAGACTTCAATCGAAGAAAGTGCAATGCGCGATCCGGATTATGCCCTCCTGCTCGTCTGCGACACGGAAAGCGCAAACGGTGAAACCGGCATGATCGAGCTTTGGCACAGCATCGCGCGTGACGACTACGCGATCGTGATCAAAGGCCACGATGGCCGCGAGATGTTGCGGGACGCGTTCAACAGTGACCTTAAGGACGTCGTGAGGACCATTTCCGATCTCGGACTGGTGCTCACCCAGCTTCACATCGCTCAGGCATCGTCGCCCTATTGCGCTCTCGCCCGCGATCTTTTCCTCGAAGCCCTCGAACATTCCGGTTACCGGCAGGCAAGCTAGAAAGCGATACTATGCGTTTGTTCACGAAGCTCTTCGGATCTCTGGCCACGATGATGGTGCTGGCCGGATGTGGTCACCAGATTGAGCGGCCGCGACCACAGCCGCCAGCGCCGTTTGCTTATCTCAGCCTCACAGCTTGCAGAGCCTATCGCGACAACATCGTCGATTGCCAACTTGAATATGGCACTGACTTCGGACGCCAGCGTGTTGGTCCCGTCCAGCAGAGGAGCCTGACGATTGCCGGCAACGGCGAGCGCTACCAGATCCTGTCCTGCTATCCAGTGGCGAGGATAAAGAGGGAATTGCCCAATTTCGTTTGCCGAATCTCTTCCGGGAGCTCGGGCGCTGAAGCGGCTTCGATACTGGTGAAGGGTGGAACCGCGGTCCGTCTTGCTCGCATTTTGGGAGACCGCGAACAGCTTCAGTATCGCTGGACCCCGGATGAATGGTCACGGCTAAATGACTGAATCCCTTGAGGAAGCTCTCGTCATCACGCATCGTTGCGTCACATTAATTATACTCCAGTTAAACTTTAGGGTTGATTTCCACGGCTGAATACGGTTCAAAAACTTATACCGCAGTATAAGTTGGCATTGGTTCAGTCATGGATAGCTTTCCGCTTTCGCCAGTGAATAGACCGCACAAGATATCCTCGCGGAGCGCGCTGTGGATCGCCGGCACGTCGGCTTTTCTCCTCACCGGTTTCGCCTCCGGCCCAGACGACAGCAGCGGTTACATCGTCTCGGGAAACTCGACGCAGGCCGAGCATGCTGCCAACCGGATGGAGCTGAAGGCTGACGAGGTGGCGGCGGTGCCGCCAAATCCGGAGGCATCCGCCGCTGCTTCGACGCTCGATATCCCAACGATCGATTCTGCCAGCTTCAATGATCGATTTGGCGGCCCGGTCACTGACGGGCTTCGAATTAGCGCTCGCGCGTCGGAGTTCATCGGAGGGTTTAGTGACATCGCGGGGCGATCATCAGGATCAGCGGCCGGGAGCACGAATGACCGTCGGGAACGCGCTGTACATTCGCTGGTCAGCGTCTACTCGTTTGAGCAGGCAACCGCCTTCCCCGAGCTTGCCGAGCCGGCAACCGCGCATCATGTCAATGTCAGCGAGCCACTAGCACAGACCCGACCGGATCTTTTGTCCGGCGTCCCCGCGGACTATGCCGGCCTTGCATTGAAGGTTGCCGGTGAGGAGGAGGTCGATCCGAACTGGGTGCTTTCTGTGATGCGGGCCGAAAATGCCGCATTCGATCCAGACCTGGTGAGTCCTGCTGGCGCCATCGGTTTGATGCAAGTCATGCCACGGATCGGCGAAGCCTTCGGTGCGACTGATCTGACCGATCCCCTACAGAACATCCGCGCCGGCACGCGGTTCCTTCGTGTCCTGATCGCCAAGTACAAAAATCCCGTGCTGATCGCCGCCGCATATAATGCTGGCGAGCCGAATGTCGACCTTCGCCATTCGATGCCGCTGATCCGCGAGACCGCCGACTATGTAACGCGTGTCGTCGGATACTATACCGGCACATCGGCCGGTCCGACCATCCCACGAGTCGGCTCGTCGTCAGAGTTCGTGCCCAGTTCCAAGCGCCGTACCGGACGCGCCGACCGGGCCAAATCCCCCATGCTTGTTTTCTCAGCCGCAACACCGTTCCCGCCCGACGTGCGTCCTCAGCGTGAGGAAGCACAGACGGACACCGGCGGGCCGGTCAAAATCGTCAAGGAAGAGGTGTTTGAATGAATCCCATCGCGTTGGCAGTCCAATCAGCCGTTCTCTTTGGTAGTGTTGCCTGGTCCTCACTCTCCCGGAGGAAATGGGTCGGTAATGCGGCGATCGTGCTTGCGGCAACCCTGATCCTGCTTGTCAGCCAGTACGAGCCGGCAGCGGCACAGAACCTCGACGCGCTGCAAAACGCCGCCGACCGCCTCGTGCAGTTCTTTACCGGTCCGTTCGGTCGATCCGTAGGAGCGATCGCCTTCATCGGCATGTTTCTCGCCGCTGCCTTCGGTTACTGGTCCTGGGGAGCCCTGCTTCGGGTTGGAGGAAGTCTTGCCGGCATGTTTGCTGCAGCCGAGCTCGTCGACTTCCTCGCTGGTAGCGGATCTTGATCATGGCGGGAGCAGGCAACACCGCCGATGGTGGCGACGAATATATCGAATCCCATCCCGTTATATTGGCTCTGACGCGGCCGCCGACGGTGATGGGAATTCCGTACACTTACTTCCTGGCGGAATGCTTTGTCTCGCTGATGGTCTACATGATCCTGGGATCCATTCTTTGGTTCCCGGTCTCCTTCGTGGTCCTTCACAGCATTCTCTACGTGCTCACCGTCAAGCTTGATCTCTGGTTTTTTGAGATCGTCGGGCGCCTCAGCATGTGCGGTGTCAACCCTCTTGGCCGGAAACTCGGTGGCGGCGTCAGAACCTACGGGGTGTAAACGATGAACACGATGGCGAGATCGCTGAAAGGCAGTTTGTCGAAGGGTTGGGAGATCTTTGCGGATCGCAATATCGCGACGCATGTTCCTTTCTACGTCCCGATCGAAAACGGCATTATCCGCCTGAAGAACGACTGCCTCGTCTCGACCCTAAAGCTCACCGGCTTTTCCTTCGAGACGGCCGATATCGAAACGATCAACATGTTGCAGCGGCAGCGCAATGCCGCCTTCCGCGCGATCTCCTCGATCGGCAGCTTCGCGCTTTATACCCATGTGATCAGACGTAAGGTTGCACCGTCGTTGCCGTCAGCCTTCGCTGATCCCTTTATGGATCGTCTCGATCACGTCTATCAGTCGAGCATCTCGAAGAACGAGATGTTCGTGAACGACACTTATGTTTCTCTGGTCGTGCGCCCCATGTTCCGGAAGGGATCCGCGCTCTCCCGCCTCATGGGCGCCGGCGGCACGATCGTGCGCAAGGAACAGTTCCGCGCGATGCGCGACAAGCTGGTCGAGGCAACACGAGCGCTGGAGAAGTCGCTTTCTGTCTATGGGCCGAAAGTCCTTCGCGACGTACAACGCGTACAGGTCGACGTCGGCGACAACAGGACGATCTTCCGCGACGTGCTGGAAGACATGGTCGTCGAGGAGACCGCACGCAAAGTCTGGTTCTCCGAGCAATGTGAGTTCTTCTACACACTGCTGAACGGCGGACGCGTCCGGCCGATCCGTCTTGGGAACATCCCAATCGACGAGATGCTGCCGGCGCGCCGAACGTCGATCGGCAACCGCATCATCCACCTGCAGGGCGACATACCGGACGATGACCGCTACGCGGCGATGGTCTCCTTGAAGGAGTATCCGCCGGAGACCGGCGCCGGCATGCTCGACTATATCCTCAAGCTCCCATTCGAGCTGGTGCTGAGCCAGTCGATGTCCTTTGTCGACGATATGGCGGCGCGCAGCCGGATCGAACGGCTGGACCGGCAGATGTCGAAGGCCGATGAAGGCGGATCGAGCGTCCAGGCCAATCTTGATATTGCCCGGGACGAACTTGCCCGCAAACGGGTTGCGTTCACCGAGCATCATCTCACTGTTATGCCGGTGGCCAAAACCACCGCCCAGCTTGACGATGCGGTGGCCTTGATCGGCAACGAACTTGGCGCGCTCGGCGCCTCCTATGTCCGCGAAGACCTGAATGCGGAGCCGGCCTACTGGGCGCAACTGCCGGGCAATCAGGCCTATATCGCACGGCGTGCCTTGATCTCCACGCTGAACTGCGCTGGGTTGAGCAGCTTTCACGCCTATCCCTATGGCAAACCTGACGGCAACCACTGGGGGCCGGCGATCACGATTTTCGAGACGACCTCAGGCACGCCATTCTTCTTCAACTTCCACCAGGGCGACGTCGGACACACGACCGTCTTCGGTCCGACCGGTTCCGGCAAGACCGTCATCATGGCCTTCCTGATCCTGCAAGCCTATCGCGTCAGCCCCCGACTGAAGACGATCGTCTTCGACAAGGACCGTGGCCTCGACATCATGGTACGGGCAGCGGGCGGAACCTACATGTCGCTGGAGCCCGGCCAGCCGTCGGGATGGAATCCACTATTGCTGGACGACACCGAGGAGAACCGCGTTTTCCTCTATGGGCTCCTGAGCTTCATGCTGAAGCCTTCCAAGGAAGGCGAAAGCCTGACGCCGCAGGAAGAGGCGATCATCCGTAACGCGATCAAGTCCGTCCTCAAGACGAAGGACCGGTCATATCGCCGTCTTTCGTCGCTGAGGGCACTTCTCGCCGGTAGCGAGCGAACGGAAGGCAGCCTAATTGCCCGGCTCGACAAATGGGTCGACAAGGGGCCGTACGCTTGGCTCTTCGACAACGCGGCCGACGATCTCGATATCTCGCGACCGATGATCGGCTTCGACATGACGTCGATCCTTGATGATCCGACGGTGCGTACCGCAGCGCTTCTCTACATGTTCCATCGGCTGGACGCGATCTACGACGGCAAGGCGCCGATCATCAACCTGATGGACGAAGCTTGGAAGCTGCTCGACGACGACGAGTTCAAGCGCACCATGAAGGACTATTTCAAGACCATTCGAAAGCGCAATGGTCTCGTCATCTTCGGCACGCAGTCGGCCGACGATGTGGTGCGCTCGAGCGTCAGCCGGACGATCATCGAACAGACATCGACCAATATCTTCTTTGCCAATCCGAAAGCTGACGAAAGCTCCTACATGGAGCATTTCGGGCTGTCGCGAGCAGAATTCGACTGGGTCAAGAACGGCGATCCGAGCTCGCGTTTCATGCTGATCAAGCAGGCAAAGAGCAGCGTGATTGCTCGCGTCGACATGTCCCACATGCCGGAGTTCATCAAGGTGCTCTCGGGCCGCGAGGAGACGGTACGCGAAGTCGAAATGTTGCTCGACGAGTACGGCGACGATCCGAAGTACTGGCTCTCGAAATTCTGCGACTGGAATGGGGTGACGGTCGATGAAGAACGCAAAGCACCTTGAGGGAGCCGCGGCCGGCGCTCTGGCCCTCGCTCTCATCATTCCCGTCAGCACGGGCTACGCGCAGGTGCCGGTCATCGACAACGCCCGCGAGAAGATCCAGCAGGCCACCCTGAACTGGTATCAGTCCTATCAGGCCGATACCCGGAAGGTCAAAGGCGCCTCGGGCGGTACGACCGATAGTGTCGCGCCCGGCCAGGGCTCGGGCGCGCCGGCCGATTGCTCCGCCGATGGCATGGGGGGAGACACCACGCCCGCAGCGCCATCGTCTCGGACGCCGAGCCAGCAGGAAGTTGCCAGCATGGTGCAACAGGAGGCAATCCGGCAGGGCGTCGATCCGAATTTCGCGATGGCCATCGCCGAGCAGGAATCGCGCTTCCGCCAGTCGGCGCGGTCGGCGGTTGGCGCCACCGGTGTCATGCAACTGATGCCGGGCACCGCCGCACAACTTGGCGCCAACCCCTATGACACGCGTGACAATATTCGTGGCGGCGTCAAATACATCAAGCAGCTCCAGGGCATGTTCGGTGACCGCTATGACCTGATCGCTGCCGGCTATAATGCCGGTCCGTATCGCCAGTCGCTGCAGAACGGTCAGATCCCTAACATCCCCGAGACACAGGACTACGTCAAAAAGGTCTCCGCTTACTACGCCCGTAACAAGGCCCAGAACGGTGACAACCCCCCGGCGGAAGGTACAGCCGAGCCGGAAACTGCGAGCTACGCAAACGGCTGCGGCGAGCAGCTGAAGAAGGCGGTCGATCGAAACACTCAAGCGCAGATCGAACGCGGTTCGGTCTGGAACGAGCTGCTCGGAAAGTCGATCGCTGCCAACCAGCAGTATCTGCAGCGCCTTCAGTCTGGCCTGCAATCGTCGTCGGCAAGCCTTCGTGGCAGTGGTGGCGGTAATTCGAAAGACCATGACGGCTCACTTGTCATGGCCGAGATCCGGTGCCCGACCAACATCATCGATACAGGTGGCACGCGTTGCTTCGCTGTTCCGCAGAACGCCACCACGGCACAGATCCAGCAGTGGCTCTCCGACCTCCAGGATGAGGCACGGGCAAATGGCGCGGTTGCGACCTTCACGGCGTTGCAGGATCCGGCGCTCGGCCTGGTCACGGTCGTTGATTCCAGGCCGACGTCAAATTGAGAACGAGAGAGGTTAGGCACATGAAGACAGCAGTGATCGCAGCGACGCTCACCATTGTTTCCGTCCCTCACGCTTATGCGCAAGTCCCGGTCAAGGACTCGGAAAACATCTCGATCAGCGAGGACATCAAGCGCCTGTCGTCTGAGATCCAGCAGGACACCTCAGTCGTCAAGGACAACACCACGAAAACTCTACAGGCGATCACCGGCGACCGGACGCGGGATGCGAGCCAGTTCGCCAAGCTTGCAACCGGCAATGGCTTCACCATGGGACAGGCGCCGGATTTCAGCACGGTGCTGTCCAGCAACGCAGCCGTGTTCGGAGGCATTGGCGGTCAGTTCCAGAATACCGCAGCCAAGCTCATCAATGGCCTCAACCTGGTGAAGATGGTGGTCGATACCGTCAAGGGCGGTGAGCTCTCGGGCGCCAATCAAGCCTATTCGCAAGGGATCAACGCGCTGACAACGTTGACTGCGCTGACCGACGCGATGAACAGCGCCACCAAGGACCGGCAGAATTCGTTCATGCAGGCGACACAGCAGATCGGGACCGCGAAGGACCTGAAGGGAGCACTCGAGCAAAATACCCAGATGGTGCTGCAGGGCAATCAGACCGCCAACGAAGCGGTCGGCTCGCTCAACAACCAGGTTATGCTGCTCAACCAGCAATATAAAGCCGCCCTCGCAACGTCATCGCAGAACCTCAAGACATTCGCGCCCCTACCGGACAGCGTCATGCGTGACGGTGGGACGCAACCGCAAGGCACTTCCGTTCGGGATCAGCTGAAGGCATTCGAGGACCAGAACCAGTGAAGGCGGTTCTCGTGCTGATAGTCAGCCTCGCGGTCGTTGCCGGTTGCGCCGGGAAGTACGAACAGCTGGCGAAATGCTCGGCTGACGAAAATCCGGTCCCGGCTCTCGGCTTGGTATCCGAGCCCAAGACCACGGCCGCTGAGGATGCGCTCGCGGATGCCCTCAAGGACGATTGCGGCCCGATGCGACCGGTCAATAATTTTCAGGAAGAGACATGGATCCCGTCAGCTACGCGATAAACTTCTATGGCGACGCGCTTCGATATTTCGACAAGATCAACGAGGCGTCGCTGGAACGGGCCTGGGGGCTGTTTGCCGAAAACAGAAACCTCGTTTCCGGCATCCTGGCGATCTTCCTGATCCTTTATTTCCTCTGGGGCGCGCTCGGACTGTCTAGCGTTTCGCTTCAGGATATGGCGATCACCGCGTTCAAAATCACGCTCGCCTATACGCTCATTATGTCCTGGGCGCTCTTCTACGACAATATCGGCCAGTTCGTGCTGTCGGCGCCGCAAGATCTCGGATCGGCCATATCTTCGGCGATGGGCGGTCAATCGGCCGGAGCGGACATCGCCCAACAAGTCGCCAGCATGGCCCGCAAGGTCTACGACTTTGCCATGCAGCTCTTCAATTCCTACGAGTCCGGCTGGCTGCCGAATGTCACTGGCGCTGTCGTCGTCTTTATCGTGTTGGTGTTCGGCCTTCTGCCGATGCTGCTGATCCTCACCGGCGTCACGCTCTTTGCCAAGATGATCACCGCCGTGATGCTGGCGATCGGTCCGATCGCCATTCTCTGCTATTTCTTCGGCATCACCCGCTTTGTCTTCGACGCCTGGGTGAGGGGGGTGGCCTATGGAATGTTCATGCTTCTTTTCACCTACATCATGGCAGGCCTGTCGTTCGGCTTTCTGATCGGCATGATGGACACGATCAACGGCGACATGGCGACCAAGGAAAATGCGTTGGCGATCGTGCTCGCCATGGTGCTCTACCTCGCGCTGATCTCCTATTTCATCTTCCAGGTGCCGGATTTTGCGCGGACCTTCGCCTACGGGGCGGCTTTCTCTGGCGTCCCGGGCGGAGGTGGCGTCGACACCGCCTACAGCACCGCCCGCAGGGGCCTTTCCTCCAGCAATTCCCGTGCCGGCCAGGCTGCGGCCATAGCGCTCGGCACGCTAGCCGGACCGCGGGGCGCCGTCACCGCTGCGGCGCTTGCAGGCCGCGGCAGTATCGCGGGCGCTGGCGCGCTGGGTCGAATGCTCACCAATCGCCGTCGCAACAGCGAATGACGACCGGCTGCGAGGATAACGTTCACATTTTACCTATTGCGACTTCGGGGTTTGAGATTTGGTATTGTTCAAAAGGCAATTGAAGCCGGCGCCGGCCGATCGTGTCCCCGGCCCGCAAGACATCTACGATCAACACCTCTCGTGGGGGGAGAAGAACCGGTCCCTGCGGACCCTGATCGGGCTCATCCTTCTGGTCTTTGCGGTGGCGGGCTGGATCGTGGCAGGCGTGCTGTCCTTCTCCGTCGCGCAGCTCTTCCCGCTCGTCCGAACCGAGGTCGTGCCGCTCATCGTCGACAAGAATACCGGCTACATGGAAACGGTCACGACGCTCGATAAGGACCGGGCAAACGTTTCCGAAATTCAGGCCGTTCGTGCCTCCTTCGTCGGCAACTACGTCATCCGCCGCGAGACCTACGATCCGCGCTACCTCTCGGAAAACTTCGACATGATCGCCCTTTGGTCGGACCCGGATTCGCCGGCTTTCAAAGACTACTCGGAATGGATGAACCCTTCCAATCCGAGAGGTCCGGTCAGGACCACGGGAACATCGGGCGAGATCCGACCGGAAATCCTGTCCGTCAATCCGCTCAACGCAACGACCATGGCAGTGCGCTTCGAGACCAGGGAGCGCCGGCGCGGCGGCGATGTCGTCAATCGCTGGTCGGCGACGGTCCGCTACCGCCAGATCAATCTGCCAGCCAGCAACAGGGTCCGGCTTTACAATCCCCTTGGCTTCGTCGTGACCGAATATGTCAAGGTTCCCGAGACCATGCCGTCGGGGCTCGTCCCATGAGGCGAGCGTGCGTCGGAATAACGCTGTCACTGCTGCTGGCGGCCTCTTCGGTTCATGCGGAATTGACTGCCCGGCCTGGCCGGCTCGATCCGCGGGTTCGGACCTTGCCCTATTCGGCCGAACAGGTCTTCGTCGTCACCGGAACTTACGGCATGGTGACGACCATCCTCTTCGGTACGGACGAAGAGGTCACCCAGGTGGTCGCGGGTGACACCGTTTCCTGGCAGATCCTGACATCTGCCGACCGGCGCTCACTCACCCTGAAGCCGATGGAAAAAGACGCGCCGACAAACCTCTCCGTGGTGACGACGAAACGAACCTATTCGTTCGACCTTGAGGTCAACGATAGCAGGTCCATCCAGAACCAGACCTTCAAGCTGCGGTTCATTTATCCGGAAGACGCCGGGCTGAAGGGCACGGCCGAATTGTGGAAGCAGGCGCAGGATGCAGAACGCAATCCCAACATCAAGAACATCCGTCGTGACAAGGTCAATTACGACTATGGCTTCAAGGGCAGCGATGCCGCCAAGCCTTTGTGGGTGTTCGATGACGGCTTGAAGACCTTCATGAAGTTCACCGGCGACGTGCCGGCTATCTTCATCGTCGATGCCAAACGGCGAGAGAGCCTCGTCAATTATCGCCGTGAGGCCGACTACATCGTTATCGACACGGTCTCGCGGCAGTGGACGCTTCGTTTTGGGACCGAGAACGAGACCTGCCTATTCAATCTCAGGACCTCTCCAGCCGATGTGCCGGCGCCGATCGAGGGTGCCGTGGCGCCGAAGCGCCTTGGCTCGGCTGGCGCTAACTCACCATCAAAATCTCGATAGGGAGGCACGATGTCTGATCCAAACTATCATTCTATAGACAACGACGCCGCCATCGGCGGTCAGGTGAGGCGCTCCGGGGTCGGGCTGATGCGACCGGTCGCCGTGGTGGCGGCAATCGCCGGCGTTGGTGTGGTCCTCTATTTCCTTCTCTCCGGCGGCGAGCGGGAACCGGCGATCGACAATACGCCGCATGAAGAGTTCCGCCCGGTGCAAGCGCCTAGAAACGAAGGCTTCAATCCGCCAGCGCCGCCACCCTTGCCGACAGTGCAGGTGCCGGAGGCGCCACCCCCTCCGCCACCCCCGCCGCCGGCGCCCGTCATCCCGGCGCCGGCCCAGATCGCACTGGTCGATGTCGATTGCTCGAGAGGCAAAAATCCTGACGATCCTAAGTGCATCGAGCTCGCCCGGCAGGCAAAACTGCTTGAGCGCGTGCGCTCCACTGCTGTCGTCTTCGATCAGTCGGAACGCGCAAGCGGGCCCGCAAGCGCTTCGCCCGACGCTACGGGAGCCGGATTGTTCGGCGCGAACGGCTCGACAGGCACGCCCGCCGGCGCAACCTCCGACGCAGCAGGTGCTGTCGATGGCGATCGCGCCTTCCTGAAGGCCATGGGCGGGCAGGGGGTACAGGTGTCAGTTGCCGCCGAGAACCGCCGTATCGATGCCTGGATCCCGCAGGGCACGATGATCCGCGGCACATTGGAGACGGCGATCAATTCCGACCTCGCCGGTATGGTGAAAGCAATCGTTCGGGACGATGTCTATTCCTTCGATGGCCGGCGCATCCTCATTCCTGCCGGCTCCTCACTGATTGGCGACTATAAATCCGGTGTCGAACGCGGGCAGGAGCGCCTGTTCATCGTGTGGACGCGCATGATCCGTGGCGACGGTGTTTCGGTTCAGCTTGGCTCTTACGGCACGGATCGTCTCGGCCGCTCCGGCATGACAGGTGTCGTCGATCGGAAATATTGGGAGCGGTTCGGGCCACCGGCGCTGATGACGATGATCGGCGGGGTCACCCAATACATTGCTCAACTCGGTCAGAAACAGGATCGAAATATCACGGTGATCAACACGGACGGAAGCGTGACCAGCATTCCGCAGAATAACGGAACGACCTCGCAGGATCGGGCGCGCGAGATCGCTGCGGAGACGATCGCGTCGGGCATTCAGCAACTCGCAAGCGAGGCTTTCCAGGACAGCCGCAACATCCGCCCCACAATCCATATCGCCCAGGGGTCCGACATCACCGTCTTTGTTACCCGAGACCTGGATTTCTCGGATCTCTATTCGGACCCGGTGCGTGAAGAGTTCGATCGCTTGCGCAGAAAGAGGGCGGGCAAATGAACGCGCACCCATCGATCTCCGCCGAGCAGCACTTTCTTTCCGAGGCGCTCGAGCCCATCAGACAATTTCTCGACGATCCCGCGGTCGTCGAGATTTCCTGCCAGCGCAGCAACGAGATCTGGCTCGAGCGGATCGGCCAGCTCAGCATGGTCAGGCAAGAGGTCGATGGGCTCGACCAGGAGGCGATCCGCCATATGGCGTCGCGCGCGGCGTCGTTCACGAAGCAGACCATCAATGCGGAGAATCCGCTGCTTTCGGCAACGCTCACCAACGGTGAGCGCGTCCAGTTCGTGCTTAACCCCACCTCTGCCACTGGCCACGCCTTTTCGATCCGCAAGCAGTTTATCCGGCTCTTCGATCTCGACGATTATGAGAAAGCGGGAGCCTTCCGCTTCACCAAGGTCACGGGAGACGACTACATCGACGATGTCGATATCGAGTTGTCGCGCCTGCTGCGTATTGGGAAGGCGCGTGCGTTTCTGGAGTTCGCGGCCGCCAATCATCGCAGCATGTTGATCTCCGGCGGCACCTCCACCGGCAAAACGACATTCCTCAATACGATGCTGACGGCGATCCCAAACTATGAGCGTTTCATCCTCATGCAGGATACGGCGGAGCTGGAACCCCGCCAGGAAAACGTCGTCTCGTTGCTGGTCTCGAAGGGTGCCCAGGGCGAGGCTAGGGTCACGATGACAGACCTTTTGGCTTCCGCACTGCGTCTCAGACCAGACCGAATCTTCATGGGCGAACTGCGTGGCGACGAGGCTTTCGACTTCCTCAATGCGATCAACACTGGTCATCCGGGCTCGATGTCGACCATCCACGCGAACTCCCCACACCATGCCTTCAACCGACTGTCGACGCTGGTCCTTAACAGCAATGTCCGCATGGAGCGTGACGATATCATCCGCTACATCCGCTCGATCATCCCGATCGTGGTCCAACTGAAAAAAAGCGATGCCGCCGGCGGCCGCGGCGTCAGCGAGATCTATTTTGCAGACGAGGTGGACAAAGATGGCAAGCGTATCCACGGACGCAGAGGCTGAACGCCCGAAATGGACGAAGCTTCAGGAGGTCTCGGCCTTTACATTCCCGGTCGCCGTTCTCGGCGCCGCGTTGATATGGTTGCTGTTATTCACGCTGATCTACGACGCCTATGTCACATCCTTCGGATCGACATCCTATTACGATTATGTTGCCCAGGCCCGCATTCTCGACAGTATTGCCTACACATGGTCGATCATCCGTACGCGAAACACTTTTGGGCTTTCGATCCTGGCGTTCGTTCTTGCTTCACCGTTTCTGTTTTTTCTTCTGTGTCTGTGGATGCTGAAAGGTGGAAGGGCGCTGTCGCGTAAAATCCTCTACCTCCTGCATGTGAGGTCGATGTTCACCCTGATCGCGCATACGGCGCTGATCTTTGCTGGCGCCTATGTCGGCGTCATTGTCTACGGAATCGTCTTTTATCTCGTTGCAAGCAAGGCCGGTGGGTTAGCCGGAGTAGCGGACTATTATGGCGCTCATCTTGCGGCGATGTATCAGGCACCCTTTGGAGCCACCGACGTGGCCGGTACGTTTCAGCGGCCCTCGCGACAGACTGTGTTCGCCGCTCTCGCCGGTTTGGTGGCTGCTGGAGCTCTGGTCGGGTTTCCGATTGGGGCGGCGATCCAGAAACGCCAGCGCATGATCATGGGCAAGGCGCGGTTGGCGACCTTGAAGGATGCCGCCGATTTCCGGCTGCGCGACAAGCACGGTATCGTCCTCGGCCTCAAGCAGGGCCTTCTTCTGCGCAACGACGGCGACCAGCATGTGATGGTCATCGGCTCGCCGGGACAGGGCAAGTCGCGCGGCTTCGTCATTCCGACGATGATGAGTTTTAAGGGATCGCAGATGGTCCTCGACATGAGCGGCGAACTGTTCGAGGAGACGTCCGGTTATTTGAAGGACCAGGGCTACGAGATTTTCCTGCTGGCGCCGGGATCGAAATTTACCGACGGCTATAATCCTCTCGACCTCATCAGCGCCGACCCGAACCAGCGCATCACCGACCTGCAGAAGCTGACGCAGATGCTGTTGCCAGAGCGTCTGCGCTCCGATTCCTCCGACTTCTGGGAAGAGAGCGCCAGGATATTGCTGACGGCCATGCTTGGCTTCGTGCTCGAATGCCCTGACACCCGAAAAACGCTGAGCGAGCTCTACCGCATCCTCAATTCGATGTCGGACGAGCGCAAGGCGATCATCCAGCTGCTGGAAAACTATGAGGCGGTTCTTTCCGATCAGACCCGCATGCAGCTGACGAAGTTCGCCGGCCGGCACGAAAAACTTGGGGAGGGGATCGCGGCTGAGATCGTCGCCAAGCTCAATTTTCTGCAAAACCCTCTCGTCGAGGCGCTGACCTCCGTCACCACGATCCCGATCGACACAATCAGAAAGCGCAAATTGGTGATCTTCATTCAGGCCGACTGGAATGCGATGCAGATCTACGAGCGGCTGATTTCGATGTTCATCCAGCAAATGGCTGACAAGCTCGTGCAGATGGGACCGTTGCGCAACGGCGAGCACGAAGTGCTGATGATGCTCGACGAGTTCGGCAATGGTGGCCGCATAGACACTGTCCTGACGCTTGCGCCCTTGATCCGCAAGAACGGCGTTCGCTTCGTCTTTATCCTGCAGGACGGTGCGCAACTCGAACGTTTATATCAGCGCTCTGGGCAGAAGATTCTGATGGGCGCGTCCACGATCAAGCTGTTCATGAACTTCCAGAACCAGGAGGACGCAGCCGCCGTCTCTGCCGCAGCCGGCAGGACGACCGAGTGGGTCGAGCAGTCCTCTTACTCCCATCGCCATGGTCGCAGGCAGCGTTCAATCTCGAAGGTGCCGGTGTCAGTCGACCTGCTTCCCGTCAACACATTGATGATGATGAAGCCGGAGGAGGCGATCCTCCAGGTCACCGGCATGCCGCTCATGCGCATCATGAAGCTCGATTCCGGCGGCGAGCGGATGTTCTCGAACGTGCGGAAGTTCAAGCCGGTGACCAAACCGTGCATACAGCCGGTCGAATGGACGATTGCCGACAGCGAAGCCCTCATGCCCGGCGCGCCACAGCTTGGAACCGCGCCACCAAGGAGAAAGGAGAACTACTCGCCGGCCTCTGGGATGGAGATGGATTTGGCCGTCGTCACCCGGCCACAGCAGCCACAAAGCATTCGTTTCATCGTCAAGGAGGGCGTGCGTCACGTCTATATTTCGTCGCTCGATGAGCTTCGCCAGCGTCTGGATCTCGACGAAACGCGCGAGGCTGGACGGACGGAAGAAGAACTTCGAGATGACGAGAAGACACCGGCGCAGAAAAAGCAATCTTCTCCGAGAGGCGGTCGCCAAGGAGATGGGGACGCGACGCGCGCTTACGGCCCCGTCCAGATTGACGGTGTCGATATCGAGATAGATCAGGCGAAGTTGGACCGCAGTGTCTATCCGGGCTCTCCGCGCGGACCACGGACTCGGGTTCAACGAACTACGGAATTTCAGGAGGAGACTGAAAATCTCCCGGCGTCAGCCATCCTGCGGCGCCAGGACGTCCGTGGCGCTTTCGGTTCGGACATCAAGGCCTTGAACGACGCAATCTTTGAGCAGGCGGACGCAGGCTCGCTCGATCCGATGGAGCTGAATGAGGATGTCGAGCTCTTGATCGGAACGCTCTCTGAGCGCCTGACCGAAGATAGCTCAAAAGCGTTTCTGCGCGAATTTGCCGATCGTGCGCGCGATCCTCTGCGCGAAGAGGGGCTGCAAGATGACGACGCTAATGACCGGTTAGCGTAGGCCGAAAGCATATGCGCAAAGGTACGGCTTTCCGCTTCGCGATGGCGGAGCGGTATTTGCAGTTTCAGTGAAAGCCAGCAGAAGGAGGAAGATTCCGTGGGCGAAATCAGGTACCTCGCAACTCGAGATCTCTTGAAAGACGATGTTGTCGAGCGGATTGTTGCAGCAGCCAGGGCTAACGCTGGTCTCTGGCTGATGGTCAAGGAGCGTGCCGTCGAAAAGCGCGCTATCAAGGCCGAACTCAAACGCCGGGGAGCGGATGCAAATGACCTGGACCGGCTGTTTCCCACCCGCTTGACGCCGACGATTGCCGAACTCGCGGATGAGCTCGTGTCCACCATGTTTGGGAACTGCCCCCCGGAGATCGGATCTCGTGCTCGGCTCGCTCTGCTCAAGGCAGCCGAATCCGAGCTTGATGGCGGCTCGGCACAGCCATAGCAGAAGGCGAACCCCGCCGCCCAGCCATCTCCTACGCCGATCATCGACCAACAGTTGCGCCGCAGTTTCAGCCGCCGCCCAGTTTGTCGATGACCCACGCCTGCAGCCGGCGCCCGGTGCGCTCGGAATTCGCTTCGGTAAGATCCTCTGGAAAAATCCCGAAGATCGGCCCAAGGTACTTCATTCGCGGGATCGATTTTTCCTTGGCGTGCCGATATTCCTCGGTCTCCATCCCGAAGGCTTCGACGAGCAGTCTGCGCGGTGGCTGATCTCTATAGGCAATCTCCAATACAAAGTCTGGCCTGCAAAGGCCGATGGACGTTTCCATGGCGAAGAGGGGCTTGATAATGGAGATCCGCAGTTCTGGAGCAGCATCGAAGAGCGATTGCTGAAGCCAGAAAAGCAGATGGGAAACGTCACGCTCAAATCCGGACTCGACGGGGAAGAGCGTATCGCCGTTATAGACCGGCTGGGCGTAGGATTGCACAGCCCGAACCGGGCCTTCATCGTCCTCCTGAAAATCCACGTTCAGCAGCGTCAGGAACGGTCCTCGGCTTGCCGGGTCCCCCCGAAGCGGCTGGCGCACCTTGGAGAGGATATCGATTGTCCGCGAGGTGGATGCCGGCATGACGGCTTGCGTGGAAACGCTGGTCGAAAACAATAGCATGAAGCCGGTTCGACGAAGTCCCTCGGGCCAGTCGCCGCGCGAGCTCGCAAGCAGCCGTTGCCAACGGCTCTTCGGATCCCAATAGTCGGGGCCCCAAGTCGATAAAAGAGCGTTCAACGTCCAGGTTCTGAGTACCCTCAGCTCCCGTGCGGCCGAGCGCAACCGGAAGAGCTGATCGGCGAGCTTGAAATCAACATCAGCCTGCAGCGGCGGGATTACGTTCATACCCGCCCTATCAAGCATCCGCCACAGCACGCCACCCAGTCTGGACGGCCGGTCGTTTCGTTCGCTCGAGCGGGAGGGATCATGACCTGAGACATCCGCCAGGCGATCGGGAATGGCAGGAAGGGCATCAATGTACGAACGCTTGGATCTGGACAGGGGTCGAAGATGGTAGCCGCGGTCAATGAGGGCGGGACTGGCGTCCTTGTCGACGTGAAACGGACAGGTGAGGGCGTGGTTTGGTCGCTCCTCATGCCGATCGGGGGCATCGTCCTTCGGCGTCAGCCGCCGCAGCGTGAAGGTGCGTTCCTGTTGGATCGGAGCAAGCAGTGGCTGATGCTGTGCCTCCAGGCAATCACATTCGATCCAGCCACTCATCACCTTGACGCGGCGGATAACTGAAAGCGCAACCGCCTCATCGGCGCTTGAGGCAGCGTTGCCGTACCAGGCGCGCAACGCGACGGCCTCGCTGTCGGTTAGTTCAGCCAACATATGCGTCGGGCTGTTGCGGACCACGATACGCATCGTTCGCCGTCAGTACCCGATCGACCATAGGCTGAAGCCGAGATATCCGACGCCCGCGGAGCGAGCGAGAGCAAAGGTCGTTTCCGCCCAACCGCGAATGCCCCAAAAGCTGCTTCTCGCCAACCGAGCACCTTCAATGACGACCGAAAGGAAGATGTAGGTCGGGATGACCATCGCATAGCCCAAGGTCATGCTGTCTCGAAAAGCGATCCGAGCGGTGACGAATGCGAGCGCCAGGAATAGGATCGCCATTCCTAGTCGCCGCGGGTCGATCCGATAGCCAAACCGTTCGAGCGATCCCATGCGTGTTCTCCATTCATAGGAAACAGATCAAAAAAAATTTAACCGCAGTTAAAGTTTGGAGCAATCGGAGATAGGTCTACAAGGAGAATAATTGTCCACTTCGAGAGGCGTCGGGGGGCCGCTTGCACAGGTTGCCCGCTGCGGTGTATTGAAGCCGCACACGAAGATGAGAACGGTAACGCTTAACTTTTTTGGTCTCTGGACAGCCTGATGCATCGGATGAGCGGTAGAACTTTGAAACATCCCCGTGACTGTCGGCGCGCTCATGCGCCTGGCTGTCGGCCCGTATGGCTCGGGAGCGCGTTGATGAGAACTCCGCGCGAGGGTGTCGTTCGATGTCGCGGTTGAAGGACGATGGCGCCGACCAAGTTTCGAATGCGATCGACCTGACGTCTCTCTCTTTCCAGGAACGGCTCGCCATCGGTCTGATGCGGTTGAAGGCTCAACGGCGGTTGACGAACAAGGATCTCGCCGACCAACTTGGAGTGTCGGAAGCGTACATGTCGCAAGTCACCCGCGGCATGCGGGATGTCAAGCTGTCGACCCTCGACAAGATGCAGCGCGAGTGGAATGTCACGATTGAGGATTTGTTCAGAATCTCGGAAAGTGATCTTGCTCGGATCGCCGCGTGGCGCGCCCGTCGAAGGAAAAAGAAGACAACCGACGAGCCGACGTAAAGTTCTTCCAGTGTGACACTGGTTCGACGTGGATTAATGGTTCAGGTTGAACCAGAACCTCTGCTTCACGCCTTGTTCGTTAGGGATATCGAAGTAATAGGGGTCTCCGCGGCGCGGCCGCGGCGTCGCAATCTGCTGGATGCAGCTATCGCCGCGATCGCCGAAGCTCCTTCGTATCACAACACTGCTCTGGTTGCCGCCGGAAGCGCGCTGACCTGGAGATCGGCAAACATCAACAGTTCTGATGCACTGGTCAGGCTCACTGCTCCAGCCATTGCCAGTCTGCGAACTGCTGCCAACTGTGGTGCCTGACGGGCAATCTTCGTAGGTCTCGCGTCCCGGCTTGCCGGCATTGGCTTCATGGCAAATAGGCCACGAAAATCCCGGTTCCTTCATCGCTGCGATGAGCTTTGTCATGGGCGGAACGCAGTACGAGACGCCGTGCCAGGACGGGTTCTGTGAAGCAGCGCAAAGCAGAACCTGGCATCCCCAGGATGCTTCGTCGGCCCTTACGGGCGTCGCTGATGGCGCAAGGGCCGAACCCACCATGATTGCTGCCAATATCAGTGTCTGTCTCATTGTCCGCCCCTTCGAGGTGTTCATTGGATTTGCCTCCAGACGCCCTCAATTTTAGCAAAGGAGAGCACACCGGGTTGGATAACACCGGCAAATGATCCTGCAGTCGTTGTGATAATGCCGGAGCAGGTCACACCCGGCACAAACTGACGCGGTTTGCATTCCGAAATGCGCATCGATCGCCCGGATTTCGCAAGCGCGGCGGTTGCCTCCTCGTCACTTGGGACGTCTGGCTTCGTGTTTTGTGACACTTCGTCTTTCAGCCGAGCGAGCTCGTTTTCGAGATCGATCTCGTGGCCGCGTCTGATCACTTGCGTGACCGCATAGCCGCCGGCGGTGCCAACCAGAAAGGCGGTCGCCGCCGCCAGGACCGCGCCACCGGAAGGTTTGTTCATCGCCACCTCAGTATCCCTCAATCCCAAGGCGTTTCAGGATGGCAGCCGGATTGGTTTGGCAGTCCTTTCTCCAATCCGGGTGGTTGGCGCAAGCATACGCGTATTGGCTGAGATCGGCTGACGAGAGATCGGCAAGCTTGTTGCCGACAGCTTTCCATCGCTGCACCTCAGCCGGATCGCAACCAGCGCCTCCGGCCCCGCAAAAGTCCGGATCGCGCTGGTCTATCTGCTTCTGGGTAGCGCCGTCCTCGGCGATCGCTATCGACGCGCATCCGGAAAGCATGATGACCGCTACAGCGGCTGCAACAATGCGGTTCATTTAACCTCCATGCATTTCGTTAGGAGTGAGCGATCTGGCGGGGACAACGGGTAAAGGTAGGGGCAAGCCGCTGTCAGGTTCCGGTGAAGAACCCCTGACCTTCTCCCCATTTGCAGTCGACGCGGTATAGAGCCAGGGAGGAAGGAGATCTGGCGATGACCAGACGCCGTATCCGAGGCCCCGCGCCTTCCTTTCGATATCGAAATAGGCGGGAACCTGAGGTTCGCCGCGGTAATTGAATGCGTAGCCGATGCCTTCCGCGATCGCCGTGGCGGCTAGGTTTGTCTCTCCGACAAAGCAATGGGCGAGGATCACACCGTTGGCGTCGCGACTAATAGGCGCACAGTTGACGTCCTGCCCAAGTGTGCGAAGGATCATCCAGGCCCGCGAGACCTGGCCAGCGGGCCAGTCAACCCCATCACTCGTCGCTGTTTGCTCAAGGCGAGGGGCTTCATATCCCGCAAGCCGCACGGTCTGCGCGCTCTTTCTGAATTCAAGAGTGGTCGCATCGATGACCTGGACCTTTCCATAGATCTGACGCGGGATATCAGCCGGCCGGACTTGTGCCCTCGGGGCCGCCACTGTCATCGTCAAAAACATGATTGACAGCGAAACAAGTCTCATCGTTGTGCGCTCCCTTGATCCGTGAGGATTGAGACGGGGTGAGGCATGTCCGAATAGGCCCACAGCCCGACACGTGCGGCTCGTGCGCTTTCTTCCGCCACCCTGTAGCCGGGAACGATCAAATGGCCGGTGGTGTCGACGGCGGCGAATCCCCACCCCTCAGCGATCATGTAAGTTGCGAGATCATAGCGCCGTTTGCCTGTTGTCGTCTGGCAGCCGACCACGGCATTGTTCTGATCGATGTCCTTGATGGTGGTGCAGACGGGCTTCGTATCTCTAATCAGGGCCTGTACCATGATCAGGTTGAGCTCTCCGCAATCCCTGACAACACCGGGAGAAATTGTGACGGGTGTCCCGCGGAGACACGCTTGCAGGCCATAGAGACGATATCGCCGCCCGCCGGAAATCCAGGTGTCGCCGGTTTCGAATTGAGCCTGTGCTGGAAACGGCGCGAATTCGGTTCCATCGTTTTCGTGGGTATCTACGGCAGCCGTTTTGCTCCTAGTCGCCTGGACCAAGATAATCGGATCTTGGTGGCGCGGAGGGTCTGGGAGGTTCGAGCCGGAGAGCAGGGGCATGATCAATATGCCTGCAAAAAGTCCGGAGGCTGCAAGCGTGGATATCAACATCAGGAACCTCATCGCAATCAGTTTACGGAAGGATTGGCGCGATAGCGCTCACCGTAAGGATGCAGGAACTGCGCGTTTGCCCATATTCCGGCTCTTGCCTTCTGCGCGCGTGTCTCTGCCTGTGCATATTCTGGAAACACTGCCCGGCCGGTGCGATCGCGTGAGGCGAACGCTACTCCCTTGGTAATGAGCACTTCGGAAAGCGATCGTGTTTCACCGTCCTTCACGAAGAAGCATTCGGCAAAACGTACGGTTGGAGAGCCGGAATTTTGGCCGAGGAAATGACACGGGAAGGCGTCGCCGGCGCCGGCCTCAGCCTCCTCGAGCATGGCGGTTAGACCGGCGAGCGAGACCATAGAGCATGTGGTCTGCACACCGGCAAATTCCATCTCCTCGGTCGAGAGGCAGCCTTGGGCGCCGGCCAACTTGACGATGGTCCCGTCGGAGTCGAGAAAGGCGCTCCCGCTCAGTGCACCTTCAGGTGTGATACTTTGCAGGTCGAGCTGCTCGGCGATCGAAGAGATATCGAGAGGCTTTTGAGGGGCAGGGATCAGATCGCGCCCTTCTGCGTAAGCCTTCTGATAATAGCTGACAAATCTTGAGACCACATCCTCTTCGCCCGTAAGCGCCAGGGCATTTGTCGCCCACGCAATGGTGCAGAAGAGGAGTTGAACGAGCCGTCGTGCGCCAGGTTTCATGCTTGCGTCCGTGATCAAATTGGCTCTGAAAATGATGCACAAAATTATACTGAAGTGCAAGTCTGGAAAAGTCGGAGAGATTGCGATATGTATTTTCAAACGCGAAATTGGGACATGGAGAAAGGCAGATGTCGCTACAGCAGACGGCCGTCAGGATTGTGATCTTCCCCTTCAGGGCCCTATGGTTCCTGATTTTGATCATCAACTTTCTGATCATCTCGGCCGCCTGTGTCTTGGTTGCGGCCTTTGTCGCTTACGCCCTTGCGCTGACGATTTCGTATCTCTTGTTCCCCGCAGAATCGACGCGGGGGCTATGGGAGTGGGCGGCCAACCTTTATGCGCAGTCCCCTTGGTTCAAAGGCGCGACGATCACCTTTTTCGTGCTCCTTCTTCTGCCGATCCTGAAACTCTGGCCGGGCAGAGATCTTAAGGAGGAGACAGCCCGCGAGCGCGAAGCGGTGAGGATCAACGACGATCTGATCGCGGTTCGCCAGCGGACGCAAGCGCAAGCAAAATTCCGAGGTTGAGGGATCCATGACAGGCAAACCACTTTCGCTCGCGATCTCAACCTTCAAGGGCGGCGCTGGGAAATCGACCCTGAACGTCAATCTCGCAGCCGAGTTCGCACAGCAGGGACACAGGACGCTGCTCATCGATTGTGACGAGCAGGAATCATCGACGCGCTGGTACAATGTATCGATGAAACGAGGGCTGCTCCCGAGCGACGGTACGCTGCTGCATCTGCGGGTAGCGCCGGACGATCGGTTCGTAGATCGCCTTGCGGAGGCGCCCGCGGCCGATATCCGGATCTACGACGTTGGCGGATACGTCCACCAACGGGCAATCGAAGTTTACCACGAATGCGATGCAGTCCTCATTCCTGTCATACCCGAGCCGACGGCTGCGACCTCAGCAATCAAGGTGGCGACGATTTTAAAGGAGATTTCCAGGAAACGGGCGCAAGGTCCAATCCCGTACGCGGCGATCTGGAACTATGTGGACATGATCGCCCTCAAGCACAATCGCTCCCTCCCGGAGGTCCATGCTATCCTGACGAGCGGCCAGATTCCGATGGTGGACACGGTAGTCCGAAAGAGCAATCACTTCAGCGACGTCGGCGCCGGCTTCGGGTCGCTCTATTCCAAGCTCGCCAGCATCGAGAACAATCCGGCGCTGACGCCGTCGGCCAAACGGCGTGCCTCAGAAAGCGTGCTCGACGCGATCGATCTGGTCAAAAATATCAACAACGAATTCATCGGCCTTCTGCAGGCCGAGGCTGCCTGAGCGCGATGTCGAGGGAACGAACGCCAGCCGGCAACATACTCGCTCTTTCCCGATCGAGAGAAGACCAGGCGAGGGACGTGCAGGAGGATGCGACCTCCTACATGCCGACCGGCCTCGATCTCGACAAGCTCATGCCGCAGGATCCTTCCCAGGCGCAGGAGCCGAGCGTCGAGCAGGAAACGAGGCCAGAGCACCGTCGTTCTCCAGGGAAGAGCAAACTTCGCGAAGAGCGGTCAGTAAAGGCCCAAGCCGATGTGAACGCGGGATCGGTCAAGCGAAAGCGTATTTCCCTCTACCTCGATGACGACGTGCTGACGAAAATCTTCCGCGTATCGCTGGAACGGCACGAACAACTCTCATCGGCGACCCACCGACTGATCCTCGAAGCCTTGAAGGCGAGGGGGATGTAGGCAGATGCGTGGACCGGCCGTCATGTTCCGTCTACCTGCCCATGTCCTTAGCAACGTGGAGCTGCTTGCCAGCCGTCTCGATATCTCTGTCAACCTTGTTGCAAAGCTCATCGTCACCAGAGAGATAATGCATGTGCCGGCGATGCTGGAGGAGCATGACCGGCAGCTGGGAAACATGCATCAGTTCCTCCGCGAGCTTGCCTTTCACAACGAGGAGTTTCTGTCGGAAGAGCGCGACCAGGCTGTGCTGGGCGCGGCCATCATGGCGAAGCTGGACGAGGTGATTAGCGCCCTGGACTCAATTCGTGATGCAGCTTTCGTGAGACCTTCGACCTTTGTCGCCGATCTGATCAGGAGACACGATGAACGACCTCTCCAGAAATCGCTCCGGATCTAGGCGTGAAGGCCGAAGGCTGCCGAGCTATTTCGACCTCATCGAGGATGAGCTTCGACGGCGCGGCGGCGGGGGCGGTGGAGCGAGAAAAGCGCCACCGAGGGCAAATACCGGCATGCCCTCGTTAGCGCGCAACGCCGGCGCAGCGACAGCGTTCAGCAGGGCGAGTGGAAACAACGCGGTTGTCGTCAAGGTGTTGTCGTATGGAGCAGGTGCTGCCTCGGCACGCAACGTTCTTGCCTATCAAAGCAAGGAAGAAAAAGCACACGATCAGGATGGCCGCGAAGTCTCCGATCTCAGCGCAGAAGTCCGATCCTGGGAGAGGGAGTTCGGAAACCGGAAAGGAAGCAAGGACGTGCTGCGGCTGACCTATGAGCTCGAAAGCACCGATCGGGACCGCGTTGCGCACGCATTGAGCTCGCTCACGTCAGAGGGGTTCCGCGACGTTGGTGATACGGATCGGACCTACGCGTTCAGCGTCAGCGAAGGCGTGAAGGGCCAAACCCGTCTGAACCTCGCGCTGGTGATTGCGCATGAGAAGCGGGACCGATCAGACCGCAGCAGCGACAATCGCATTGCGGCTGAAATCGATGACGTGCATGCGATCGATTCACGGGTGGA
The DNA here is from genome assembly GCF_014193145.1 of Rhizobium sp. BK060. NCBI lineage: Bacteria > Pseudomonadati > Pseudomonadota > Alphaproteobacteria > Hyphomicrobiales > Rhizobiaceae > Rhizobium > Rhizobium sp. BK060. The sequence goes on along the minus strand of NZ_JACHYW010000010.1, from coordinate 91,444 downwards.
CAAGGCATTGCGTGCGGAGGGGATCACGCCGGTCTCGCGCTATCCGGTGGAGTTTTCGAGTGGTCCGAAGGGGTTCACGGCGGCGCTGCATGCGATGCAGCGCCGAGGCGCGGAAGTGACGCTTTCGACTAAGACGCACATAGAGGAACGTCCGGGAAAGAGCGGCCGCTATCATCAAAGCGTCGCACGGCGCGAGCTGAGAACAAGCGATCACAAGCAGCTCACGGCGGAGGGCAAGATCGTCGGGGCGCTCATGCAGACACGCCAGCCTCGAGACTTCATGCATCTATTGCTGTCGGGGCCGGCCAATGTCGACCGGGATCAGTTCGTCCTCGCCGGCCGCGATTTCCTGAGAAAGCAATTTTTCGGTCATCGTTATGCCTATGCGGTCCACAACCGCAATGACCTTGATAAGCATCCGCATCTGCATGTGATCGTCGGGTTGCGTAACAGCAGCGGCAAGATGCTCAATCCCAATGTCCGCGACTTCACAGAGTGGCGCACTCGGTTTGCCGAAAAGGCGCGGGAACGCGGGATAGCTATTGATCGGCAAAAGCGTGTCGAACGTGCAGGTCCCCCGCCCGTCAAACGGTGGGAATGGGAAATGTTTCAGCGCATGGGTGCGACAGCACCGCCTAATGTCGTCGAAAAGGTAATCTCCAAGCTTCGCGATACGCCCACGGCCCCGAAGCTGGAAGAGGCGAGGCGGCGGTTCGATCAGACCCAGCGCTCAATTGGGCGCGTCATCCAAATGTTGGAAGGCATTGCTAAGGACCGAAGCGCACCCAGCACAGCGCGCGAACTGAGTCACGATCTGTCGATCGGGTTGCAGCGCGAGTACCGTCGGTTGGAAACGGCCGTTCGCCGAGGACATGATCCCACTAAAATGAAAGGAGAAGAACACATGCTGCGATCTACACCGATCAGCGCCGCTCAGGCAAAAGCGGCAAAGGAGACACTGGCGACCACCGCCATCAGCGTCGCCGCGAAGATCCTCAACCCAACCGATCGGCTGCTCTTCGAGCAGGCGACCAAAGTTATCGGCACGGTGGTCGGGCTGCAGCTCGATTCACGCGTAACTAAGGATCGCGATCGCGCGGACGTCGATAAGGCCAAGCGTTCCTCTGATAGCCTGGAAACGAAGTCATCGGCTGGTCGCGACCACGTCGCGGAGCAGGGGATAGATAACAGGACTTCGAGCAACCGTACTGCCGACCAATCTCGCATAGCACGCTCAAATTCGGAGCACGAGAGTTCCGAGAACAGTCGGACGAATCGCGAACGCAACCAGCGACGGGAACGCGATCAGTCGAAATCCATCAAACTTCGGCCTCCGCAGGATAAGGACCGGGATCGAAGCCGGTAGCTGAGTAGATCGGCTCGGCAAACGCGGCTTTGTAGATCTCATCTCGATTGCCGATCCAACTCATGGCAGTTTCAAAGCATGCTTGATCTCCGTCTTAAGCCAAACCAGTGCTGCTCGCCGGTCGCTGTCGCGGCCGCCGGCGCTCAATTCTGGATAAAGAACTCCCGTGAAAGCTGGCGTCGTTGAGCTGTAGTGATGGAACTCTCCTTTGCGCACCAGGACCGTCATTGTTGGATCCACCTCGTACCTTTCAGTTAGCTTCAATATCACATCGAGCTCAGATGCTCCGGGCCAACGCGGGGGCTGATCTAGGCCCGGGGAATGAATCGCCTCCACCCAGAAGTCGGGCGAGGCACCCGAGACCTTCAGAAGATCGTCGAGCAGCTGCGTAAGCCTTGCACTGTCAATGCCCGCACCACGATTGGATGGGAACGTGGAATGCCGCCAAATAAATCCGAAGCGAACGCTGAGCTCGCGCATATCCTGGAGCATTGCCAAGAATTCGGTGTCGATATCTCCCAGCGTATGATCTGCGAACTGCGGCCTATGCCGCAGCAGAATGTCGTCGCGCTCAAAAATGACTAGGCCAACCGAGCCCTCTTGCCTGTGGATGCCGTGAACGCCGAGTACGTCAGTCTCCATAGCTGCTTTCATGCCGACTTTGCTTTCCCTAAGTCCTGAATCCATGGTTGGCGTGCCCGAGCTCCGACTGATCTGCGAGATGCCTTTGCGATTTCTGACAATCGATAAAAGGGACGATTACCGCAGATTGCACGATGTCATGCGAAACCAACCGAATCGAAACGAAACGGTGCCAGCAAGTGCTTGTTTAAAAACGACGATTTTTGCATGGAAGGCATCGAGGCCACAGCCGGAGAACATTGATTTCCCGAGCCCCGATAAGTTCTTAGCTTGCGGCCAAGCGAGATTGGTATGGGGATTTTTCCTGGGTTCACGCGAAAGGCGGAGTCGGAAAAACGAAGGTCTCGTCCGTTAGATTCTGGACTGCCCAATCGCTGATTGGATAATGCCGTTCCGAGCTTTTGGGCGCGATAGAAAGCGCTTCAAACTCCAGCCCGCTAACAAAATGTACGGCGGCGTAGCGAGCGAGTAGTGACCACAGTTCAGCTTGAGAACGTCTGGCGTGGCCCCTTCCTGATGGAGTTTTTCGATGAAGTGTTTCGTTAGCTCGGGCAATACCACCTTGTCTCTGGTCGCGAACACCAGTTGAAGCGCAAGGTCGGGCCGTGCGAGATCATGCGCGAAATTTTCCAAATTCAGCGGAGCCCATGCCCTCCGCAGATCCGCGAGCGCGATTGCCGGTTCAAAGCTATCGCGGATCGGTCGCGTCGCGCGTCCTGTCCAAACCATGTCTGCGAGACTCCCGGCCGTCAAAAACAGCGAAGCCTTCGTTACGGCTGGGTCATGCGCAGCGATCAGACCTGCCACCCATGAGCCCAAGCTCATGCCAAGAACCGAAATTTCATCGTAGCCTTCGCTCTTCAGCCACCGGATGAGCTTTCGCCCATCCCATACGGCCTGTCTTAACGACTGGATCGTGCGGCCGAGATTTGAGCTGAGCATATAATCGGCGTACAGGGCGCCTGGTCGGCTGCGTTCGAAATGGTAGGGCATAGCAATCTCCACGACCGTGATCCCACGCTGCGAGAAGAATCCGGCGATCTGACGATTTCGGGCGCCGGCATTCCAATGATGGAAAATCACCAGAGCCTGGTTGCGCGAGCCACGTTCGGTAATTTTTGCCCAGACGGTGTTGTTCTCGTCCACATCGGTGACGATATCCGAAGGAAATTTAAGCCACCCATCATGCAGTTCAAAGCCTTGTGCACCCCCCGACGGCTCATCGTAAAAGCCTGGATCAGAAACAGCGTGTTCGGCAAGGACACAAAACTCCTCCAGGGACTTTATCTCCCCCGCGCCCGGAAAGGCACGGCCCGCGTCGAGGATGAAATCCGTCGCTTTCTTCGCTTCTTCACCGCGTTGAGCGCGATGTTCGTCCCAACGATCCAGCCACCTATGAAACACCATGATTGCTCTCCGATTTGCGCGATCGCGGCAGCGCGAACTCGGGATCAAAGAGGCCGTACGTCCCGACCAGCACTCCGGCGACGAGGAGGATTGAAAAGCCGTCAAAGGCATCGATCAACAAATAGGCGGCAAAGAGTAGGCCCTCGACCGCCGACATCTTCCACAAAGCTTCACGAAACCGCGATCCGACATTCAGACGGATGGAACCGTAGAGAAAAACGACACAGGCCGAAATGGCCACAAGGAGGCTGCTGAAATGCGTCGGCATCCGATAGCCGAAGCTGTTGGCTGCTTGATGGTTACGATAAACCACCGAAACGAAATCGTGCAGTATCCAGGTCACGATGTCCCCTCCATTCGAGCTCAGATAGGAGCTCTGAACCTTCATACATATTGCAATCAGGACACCAAGGATTGTGCACCGGAAAATGCTCCGCATTACTTTCATGCGGATTTCGCCGCCCTCGGCACTATGCTTCCCGCCATGCCGCAGCATCAATCCTTCTTCAATTCTCCCGAAATCGTCGATGATCGTGTGGAGCAAAATAAGGCCTGCGAAGAACAGATAGAAGCAGAAGCACATATACAGGTAAGCCAGCCCAGTGAAAGCGATCTCCATCGGCACTGATATAAGATCGGGTTTCACAACGGCTATCGTGCCCCAACTTGTCGCGTAGTCGCCACCGCCTTTCAGCAGCGGGATCAAACACACGCCGATCCACTGGAGAACACCCGCGAAGAGCACGCAAATAACGAAAACCGCCCAGTATGTATGAGAATACGACTCGATGTTTCGAGTCCAGGTAGCGTTGGCTTCAAACCGGTCGGCCTGTGCCAGCAGACTGAACCGCGCATCCCTTTTCCAAAAAAGCATCAGCTCGATCACAAGCCAAAAGAATAACGGCAAGAGTATCATGAACAGAAGCGTCCAGTTCGGCGCCCACAGGAAGCCGACCTGCTTTGAGATCCCATCGGGTCGACTATAGGTCACGCTGTGAATCCCCACGATATACGAAAGAAATCCGAGGGCAGAGGCACCGGCGAAGGTCAGCGCGGGGAGGTTCAGCGGAGATCCGCTACCAAAAAGGGCCTCCGACCGTCGTGCCAAGTTGAATCGCTTTTTGTGCTGAGAGACTTGACCCCATTCTGCCGGCTCGTCCGAGATCGGCGTCTGACTATTAAGAGTCACAGCCCGAACCATATCCGGCAGCGCTGTACTAGTCGCCGTCTTCCTCGAATCTCGCCTCTTGGCAGTGAGGCGCGATTGCGCCGCGCTGAGTTCCAGGAGCCATTCGCTCGTCGCCTCCTTATCATCGCAGCCGAAGATCCGTGCCAGCCACGCGATGTTAGAAGGACTGATCCCCTTATCGTTCTCTTGAAACCATAGCTGCACGGTGCGTAAATCGATCCCGGCCCGATTGGAGTCGATCTGCGTAATCGCCTCTGCCAGAAGCTCCGGAGTCCATGGCCCCTGGGGAAAACCGTCGGTGCCTACCGGACGGCCGGCACCCACCGCAGCTAACTGCTTGAACAATTCCTTGAAGTCGCTTCCGTCCTTGGGCGGGGCGACAAAAATCTTCCCATTCTTTTCCAATGGTTCAAACGCTCAAATGTGCTCAGTTTTCCCATATGCGCGGCATGCCCTCCGCCTATGTGAAGGCCTTCCGGTTAATGCCGTGGAATCTGTTCTCGTCCTCATCGAAGCCATGGCGAAACCGCCGCAAAGCGACGATTAGTCTCGGCGTCCTTCAGGGCGACGTCGGCGCTGCTTCATGACAGCTTTATATACGGGAAATGCCAACACGAAAAGAAAAAACATCTCTTGCGTGTGCCGAAATGCGCGATAATGTGATCCGAAAATGGTAAAGAAAATGTGATGTAAGAATGGCTTACCGACGTTGGGCCGAGGCCCGCGTCGCTAAAGCACGAGCGGTGGACTAGTTCAATCGGTGATTGAAAATCGCATAAGCAGATTTATGGAACTTTGCCAAACCTTCATCCTGCATCCCGGATCATCGCTTTTGGAAAAAGTCCTAAAGTATGCGGTAGCCGATGAGCGGACTCGTGTAAAGATTGCGGTAGCGCCGACAGGCGTCGTTGAACACAGTTTCCTATGGAAGCCGGGGTAGATCCTGGGCCGCTGGCAGCGTCGGATGGTATCGCGGCGGCCAAGGGACGAGGCTTCACTCGCCGTAATCGCATAAGATGATTCTATGAAAACAAATCTCAATCACATGGAGCTAAGCGCATTCGACCTCGTCGGCCATCGGAGCTGCGGGCACCTTACGTCCCTCGATCTTTAAGCATTGTCGGGCGAACCCGCCAATCGCGTCCGTGGGCAGTCCTCGTGGGCCAGTCATTTTCGAAGCGGATTGCAAAAACACCGCGTCAGATGCAGTTGGCAAAGGCGTTTGTCGGTTCTGGAGATGTCGGAGACTCTGGACCATAGGCGGCGAGATGATGTCCCTGGGAGTAGTGTAGCTCGTTCGATCGTCGAGCTTTCCGGGCAGGGCCGGGAACTGGTCAACTTGCAGCGGGCAAGGTGATAAGCGGATCATCGCTCATTGTAGCGATGGTTTCCAGTGTCATGTATCGCTTCGACTTGCCTCTGCGCTCCCGAGATTTCGTAAACGGCATTAAGTCTCGCCGTATCGGCAACGTTGACTTTGCGCTGAGTTCAAATGGCACATCTGAGAGCCCGGGCGATTGAGCCTGAAATCAAGCGGGCAATTATCCGAAATCTGAACCCTCTGGCCAGATCACGACGGTTTCGTTCGCGCTCGTGGCAACAATCTGGTTTCGTTGATTTTTTTTACCCTTCTTAAACCAGCGGAACTCCAACCTGAGTCACCGAATGAGGTGGTGCTTGTACTTCTCCGCCATGAAGACGGGGGCAGAGACGAGCCACATCCGGGTTGTGAAAGCGCGTTGAGAGGTGGAAATAATTTTAGCACGCATTCCCATACTCAGGTGCTGCGAAGGTGCCGCGACTTCGCCGTATTTGAACATACCCGCAACCTGGAATTGTTGACCGCGGCTCTCGCCGCCCTGCCCTGCTGAAGCCTGCTACTACAATTGCCGGCTGGACGTCGATCACGAGATCACTTCAGGGCACACGTTAACGACGTGAACTTCATTCTCCCAGCGTGCCGTACTCGACGCCTGGGACTGGGCCATGATGGCCGATCTCCGGAAAATGATTGTGAAGCAGTTGTCCCGCAGGCCGGAGGCCGCTCTGCCGGCTGTCCTGTTCTAACGAAGCGCGAATGGTGAGGGTTCTGGGTTTGGAAAATACGGTGATGCCATCAGGCGAGTCCCATTCTTCCGTAGCGAAATATATCCGCTCCATCGGGTGCCATTACGTCATCGTCGTTGTCGTGATGACAGTTCTAATCGGGGCAACCTTCCTGACAGTCAAGGTGGCTCTCGATCGCCACTCGCTGCAGCAGAACATCAGCTATATGATCGGACGCCAATTCATCCGATTCCAGCAGCTAACCACTCAGACGCGCGCCATCATGCGCGCTTCGGCCGAGCCGAATATGCCTGAGTACATCGTTAGACATATGGTCGAGGACGTTCAGAGGGCAATCGACGACATCCGCTCCATGAGCCTGGAGTTGAACGGACTAAATACGCAGGTCGAGGCTAACCTTCTCGAACGGCTCAATGGACGGGACCGCGAATCCGAGAAATTGCGGCTCGAGCTTGACGGGCGGCTGGAGGACTTCCTTCAGAGGGCCGAACGCGTCGTGTCCGCAAAACTGCAGGATCGGCGGGAACGTTACAGCTTCTGGGGACCAATCGACTTTGCAGTTTCGTCGGACAGCATGCTCATGCGCCAGTTCAGCGCCTTGATCGAAAGCGCGCATGACCGAAGCGATTTAAGCATCGATCACGCACGCTTTATCAGTGCCGTGCTGCTCAGCCTCACCGCCGCGACGCTCATCCTGGGGACCCTCATTCTCTTCATACCGCTGCTCGTCAAGCTACGCATCGAGCATCGCCGGACTCTCGACTTCGAGATCAAGCTGACGCATCTTGCTCAAACGGATACGTTGACCGGCCTCGGCAACCGATCTTCATTCAATGACGTGCTGGGCGGGCTGTTTGCTTCACTCGGGCAGACGGGCGCGGGCTTCTCAATGCTGCTGGTCGACCTTGACCACTTCAAGGCCACCAACGACAGTTTCGGCCATCCGGCCGGGGATGCGGTTCTGAGCCATGTCGCAACCGCGCTGCGGAAGACGTTCCGTGCCGGCGACTTCGTCGCACGGCTTGGCGGCGACGAATTTGCCGCGCTCCTTCCCGGAATTTCCGATGCGGCGAAGCTGGAGGACATTGCCGGGCGCACGGTTGCCGCCATTGCGGCGGAATGCAATTTCGAGGGCCGGCAGATATCGGTTTCGGCCAGTGTCGGCGGCGCCGTCGTGCCTGGCTATGCGTCTGACGAGGTGACCCTCATGCGCATCGCCGATCTGGCGCTCTATGCCGCCAAGGCCAAACGCAACACGGCCGTCATCTTCGATGAATCATCGTTCGCCCAGCGCCTGGAACAGAACCGGCTTGCAGCCGCCCTCGCCTTCGCCGCCGACCGCGACGAGTTCGTCGTCTACTACCAGCAGAAGGTCAATCTGCAGACCGGCGAACATCTCGGCTTCGAAGCGCTGGTGCGCTGGCGTCATCCCCAGCTCGGCATTCTGCCGCCCGGCCGCTTCCTGCCGCTCATGGAGGGCCATCTCATACAAAGCATGACGCGCTGCATCGTCGATATCGTCGCTGGTGATCTGAGAGCGTGGAAGACGGCGGGGCTGCATGTGGGGTCGATCGCCATCAATCTGCCGGAAGCCCTGCTGGTCAGCCGGGACGGCTATGACCTCATTGCGGCGGCGGTCAACGCCAACCGGCTCGACTGGCGCGATTTTGCCATCGAAGTCACCGAAGACGTTTTTCTCAATCGCGGTGCCGATCAGATCGCCGAGACCATCTCCCGCTTCCGGAAACAGGGAGTGTCGGTCTCGCTCGACGATTTCGGCACCGGCTTCGCATCTCTCGTGCATCTGCGCGATTTCCCCTTCGACGAACTCAAAATCGACCGCAGCTTCGTTGCCGAAATCGGCAAGGATGTTCGATCGGAACAGATCGTCAGGGCGATCATCGATCTCGCCCGCAACCTCGGCAAGCAATGCGTCGCGGAAGGCATCGAGAAAGAGGTCCAGCGCGACTTCCTTCTGCACGCGGGTTGTGACGTTGGCCAAGGTTATCTGTTTGGCAAGCCGGAACCGGCTCTCGTGGCGGTCGATCGATTGATTCGCCAGCCCGCGGCGCGCGGAATATCTGGCCGATCCCGCAAATTGCCGGTTCAAACGGTCTCCTGAACTGCACTGCACAATCATTGAGGAAAGAGGGATAGCGAATGAGACGGGCAATCATACAGGTGTGGCTTGTAACGGCCGTGACAGCAGCAGTTCCTGCGGCGCGTGCTTTCGCGGGAGACGGCATGGCGGTCGACGTCGTGCATTACTGGGTATCGAAAAGCGAGGCGGCGGCGCTCGACGTTTACCGCAACGCCTGGGCAGCGGCCGGCAACCAATGGGTTGACATGCCGGCGGAGAACAAGGTCGCCGTCCAGCGAGCTGTGAGCGACCGTATCGCCAACGGATATGCGCCAGCTGTGATGCAGTGGAATGCCAACGAGGGGTCGCGCGAACTGCCGGAAATGGGCATCGTGCAGGATATAGATGACGTCGCGAAGGCGGATCATTGGCAGGACGTGATTCCTGCCACGGTTCTCGACCGGATTTCCTTCAAGGGAAAGGTCTATTTCGCGCCGACCAATATCCATGCCGAAAACTGGCTCTGGACAAGCAAGGCGGCACTGGCAGACGCCGGCGTGAAGACACCGCAGTCCTGGGACGAGCTCTTCGACGCGGCTGACAAGATCAAGGCGACAGGACGTCTGCCGATTGCGCTCGGCGGCTCCCGATGGGAAGTGTCGCTCATTTTCAACGACATCATCTATCACAAGTTCGGGCCAGAGGGTTACGCCCGTCTCATGAGCGGCGATGCCGCCTTGGTGCAGGACCCGCGCATGATCGAAGCTTTGGAACTGTTGTTGCGCCTGTCCAACTATGTGGAGCCGATCGAGCAGCGCAAGGACAAGACATGGGCCGATGCCACGGCGGCGGTGGGCCAGGGCAAGGCCGGCATGCAGTTCATGGGCGACTGGGCCAAGGGCGAGCTTGTCGCGCGCGGCTACAGCGTCGACAAGGATTTCGATTGCAGCCTCGTTCCTGGCACGTCGATTGCCTATTTCATGGTAATCGATGCCTTTGCCTTTCCGCTGACCAATCGGGACGGCACGGCGGAAGCGCAGCAGGCTTTCGCCCGCATGGTCCTTGATCGCGACAATCAGGTTGCATTTAGCCGGATCAAGGGGTCGTTGCCGGTGCGCACCGATGTCGATCCGTCCGGGCTCGATCGTTGCGGCAAGTTGGGGTTGGAGATGATCAAGGCAAAGAAAGGCGAAGTCAGCGCCCAATCCCAGTCCATGCCGACCCAGATTTCGGAAGGCTGGATCGCCGTAGTGGGCGACTTCTTCAATAACAGGAACGTGTCTGCGCAAGAGGTCCAGATACGCCTGCATGATTTGCTGATGCAGCGATGAAGCCCGCGAAACGGTCGCTTGACCTCCGGGGCTGGTCTTACATCATTCGACATGCTTACACGCTCTTGGCCAAGCGCAATTCACATAGGAGTTTCGATTGTGCCGCCTGAGCAAATCGAGTATCCACCGGGGATAGGAGAGGCCAAATGTGGATTTGGGGCCTCCCATTGAATGATGGACTGACAGTGGTTCCGCGCGGTCTCGTCCTCGTGCAAACCGTTGGATTCACCACAACCTTTCGTATGAAAACTAACTGCTCTCGAATAATAGGATTCAACCTATGATTGTTGGTATTGCCGCACTCCTGCTTTTCCAACTCCTCGGCGAAACCGCCGCTTACTTGACGAGCGGCGTTGTGCCTGGACCGGTCATAGGTATGGCGATGATAGCGGTGTTTCTAAGCGCCACCCGTGGACGCGCTACAAGCCTGCAATCAAGTACGGTCGCTACCTCGAAGCTGATCCTGGCAAATCTAGGTCTGCTGTTTATTCCTGCAGGGGTCGGTATCGTCAAGCATCTTGACCTGGTCGCGGAACATGGTGTTGCGCTGCTAGCGGTCATCGTCTTGTCTACAACCGTGACCTTGTGCGTGACCGTTTGGTCCTTCATTTTGGTTAAACGACTTCAGGGCGGACGACGCGATGGCTAGCGGGCTATGGGTTTACCTGGCGACGTCCCCTCTCTTGTGGCTCTCCTCAACGCTTGTGATGTGGACGGTTGCCGTCCGGTTGGCGAGCGTTCAGCCCAACAACCCTGTTCTCAATCCTGCATTTGTATCCATCACGGCCATCGCCGCGGCATTGTATTTCACCGGAATTGACTACGACAGGTACTTCGCCGGAGCACAGTTCATCCATTTCCTACTAGGCCCTGCCACTGTGGCTTTGGGAATTCCCCTGTTCGAGAAGCTTTCGCTCGTCAAAGAGAACCTTCTGCCGCTGGTAATATCTCTTGTCATCGGTAGCGTGACAGCCATCGGATCAACAATTTTCCTCGGCAGGCTCTTTGGCTTCCCTCACCAGCTACTTGCTTCTGTCGCACCTAAATCGGCGACAACCGCAGTGGCTATGGCTATCGCCGACAGCCTTCATGGCGACCCGGCATTGACAGCGGCTGTGGTGATCGCGACTGGGATCTGCGGCGCCATCATCGTAACACCACTCATGAATGCTATGAGAATCCGTGACTACAGCGCTCGCGGCTTTGCGGTAGGCCTCGCGTCTCATGGTATCGGGACGGCGAGAGCATATTCGGTAGATCCTATTGCTGGTCTGTTCTCGGGGCTCGCAATGGGTCTTAACGCTGTCGTCACATCGATAGTTGTACGCTTGTTTTTCTAGAAACGGTTCTGAGCACCCGCGCTGTCAACCCGCCCACACAGCGCAATTCGACCTGTTGTCACCTGTTCGAGTCCTCTGTCGAGACCAGTTCGAAGAAATCCTCGTACGCATCGCTGAAGACCAGAACATGCTGGTATTCCACGGAGATCCGTTGAAGACCGCTGTCTGTCGGCGCAACGGCCACAACCCGACCATATTGGTGGGCCAGGTCGGAGCGGGCCGACAGCAACGGCGAGTTATCGGCCAACCTAAGGACATCTTCGAGATGGAATATCTTCGGCATGAAACCTCCTCAGTTTCAAACCACTCCTCCAATGCAGAACCTGCAAATAGGCGTTTTGTTTCCCAGAGAAATGGCCCTCGTCCGACAACCTCCGGAAACGTCTCTTCAAGAGTCTGCGGCCGAGAGGTGAAACATATTCGGCGCACCTAAGTTCCTGCATACGCAACCTCAAACATCAGGAGGGACAGGTAGCTGCTGAAGACGACGTAGAAATGCTTGTCGGCATGTCGATGCTACATCAAGCTCGCGAAGCTGCGCCGAGCTACGGAGGTGATGGGCGGATGTGGCAGAGGCCCTACGCACTGGCCCGTCCTGGCGCAGCCTCCTCAGTTGCCTCGGCGTGGTTTAATTCCCTACCCGGCGTCATTGATCACTGGGAGCGGTAATACGCCGAAACGATCAATCTCAAGAACACGAACCCTGGTCCTGTCGTAGACATGATCAATCAGGTTGTAGAAGGCGATCTGGGACCTGATGGGTCGCTGTTGATCAAGTTGGATCCGTTCGAGGGGCTTTGTCTCCGAGTGGCCAGCTTCCCTCCAACTATATGAGAAGTTAACAGTCTAAAATGAAACAAGATAACCCGCTCTCAGAGAGGATCGCCGAGACCTTCGCGCAGTTAGACAATGTTTTGGCGGTAGCACTCGGAGGATCCACCGCCACAGGGTATGGCGACAGAGAGTCAGACATCGACATTTATGTATATGCGAACGGAGGCGTAGACCTGGAATTTCGGGCTGAGCTCGCGGCGAAGCATGACAGGTTCGCAGAAATCGGGAACACCGCGTTCGAGGACGGAGACGAATGGATCCACTCCGGTAGCGGAACTCATGTCGACGTCATGTTCCGAGACCCGCGATGGCTTGAGGATGAGGTAGCGAGAACCTTGAAGGAATGCGCCGCGCGGACTGGCTACTCAACTTGCATCTGCCACAATGTATCGACGTCAATAGTTCTGTTTGATCGTGACGCCTGGTACGAGCAGATCAAGCTGTTGACGGATTCGCCCTACCCGGCCGCTTTGAGGAGCGCGATAATTGACAAGAATTACCCCTTGCTTCGCCAAAAACTTGGATCGTTCAAGCATCAGATTGTATTGGCGGCGTCGCGAGCAGATCGGGTTTCGGTGAACCATAGATCGGCGGCTTTCCTATCCAGCTATTTCGATGTGCTGTTCGCCTTGAACCATGTCTATCACCCTGGAGAAAAAAGGCTTTTACAAATCGCGTCGCATTTGGACGTCCGGCCTTCAGATTTGATCGAATCCGTTGAGAGCTTGCTCTCTACCGAACCGACGAACGTGGCGGCACTGGCTTTTTCAGTTGACGTACTCTGCGACGGTCTGGATACCTGTCTGCGCTCGGCCGCTCTTTGACGGCAGTCTTTGAACGTTTCACGATGTCTCCGTGCTCCAGGTCCGGAAAGCTGCTAGTCACCTGGAACAAAAATAAGCATCATTTTGTTAGGCTTCTGTCATATGAGCAGGAGTTTGATTGTTGGTTGGCAGGCAAGCGGATCTCGTCGTTCTGAGCGACGAGGATAGAAGTTTCCTCGAATCTCAGGTGCGTCGGCATAAAGCGCCCCGCTCGCTGTCGGATTCTGCTGTGCGCCCAGGGTCTGCAGAGCAAGGATGTGGCTGAGCGGCTTGGGGTCCACGAGCACCCGGTTGGCAAGTGGCGCCGCCGGTTCGTACAGTATGGTATTGACGGGCTGACTGACGAATACCGGGCAGGTCGGCCACGAACTGGCTCTGATGCTCAGGTTGCCGAGGTCGTCGAGCGTACATTGAACACTACTCCGAAGGATGCCACGCACTGGTCCATCCGTTCGATGGCTGCCGACAGCGGGCTGTCGCACACCACCATTCGTCGGATATGGACGGCGTTTGGTCTCCAGCCGCACCGCGCCGAGACATTCAAGCTGTCTTCCGATCCACTCTTCGTCGACAAGGTGCAAGACATCGTCGGCCTTTACATGTCGCCGCCGGACCGGGCGGTCGTGCTTTGCGTGGATGAGAAATCGCAAATCCAGGCCCTGGATCGCGAGCAGTCTGTTCTGCCCATGGCGCCGGGCGTCGCCGAACGGCGTACCCATACCTATGTCCGCAACGGCACGACATCGCTGTTCGCCGCGCTCGACATTGCCACTGGTGCGGTGATCGGGCAGTGTTACAAGCGTCACCGGGCCACTGAATTCCTCGACTTCCTGAAGCGGATTGATGCCGAAATGCCTATGGGGCCGGATGTGCATCTGGCGATGGACAATTATGCCACCACAAGACGCCAAGGATCAAGGCTTGGCTCGCTCGCCGTCTACATTGGCATGTTCACTTCACACCAACTTCGGCATCTTGGATCAATCAGGTCGAGCGGTGGTTTGCAGAGCTGACGCGAAAGCAGTTGCGACGCGGCGTCCATCGTTCCAACGCGGAACTGGAAGCCGACATCAACGCCTTCATCAAAGCCCACAACGATAACCCAGCGCCATACAGGTGAATCAAATCCGCCGACCAAATCCTCGCCTCGGTCAAGCGTTTCTGCCAGAAGACAATGAGGCGAACTTCAGACTCAGGTGACTAGCCCATAAGCTCAGAAGCGAACGAACCGGGCGACGCGGGAAAAACGACCGTCTTGTTTCCATTGATGAACACGCGCCCGTGGATGTGGGCGTGGATCGCGCGTGCCAGAACCTGGCTCTCGACGTCGCGGCCGAGGCTGACATAGTCTTCGCCGCTCTGGGCATGCGTGACACGCACGATATCCTGTTCGATGATAGGACCCTCGTCGAGGTCGGCGGTGACATAATGCGAGGTTGCGCCGATCAGCTTGACGCCGCGCTCAAATGCCTGCTTGTAAGGATTCGCGCCCTTGAAGCTCGGCAGGAAGGAATGGTGGATATTGATTATCCGCCCTGACATCTTCCGGCACATCTCGTCCGAGAGGACCTGCATGTAACGGGCCAGCACGATCAGCTCTGCACCTGAATCCTCGACGATTTTCGTTTGCTTCGCTTCGGCTTCCGGTTTGTTGTCCTTGGTGACATTGATGCAGTGGAACGGGATGTCATGGTTCATCACGACCCGCTGGTAGTCCATGTGGTTAGATATCACGCTGACGATATCGATCGGCAGTGCGCCGATCCGCCAGCGGTACAGAAGATCGTTCAGGCAGTGGCCGAAGCGGCTCACCATCAGGATAACCTTCTTCTTTTTCGTCTCGTCGAAGAACTCGGCATTTGCTTCGAACTTGTCAGCGATCGGCTTGAAGCCTTCGCGGAGCTGCTCGAGTGTGTGACCCTCCTCCGGCTGGAAGCTGATGCGCATGAAGTATCGGCCTGTGTCATCGTCGTCGAATTGCGCACTGTCGGAAATGTTGCAGCCGTTCGCCGAAAGGTACGTGGCGATCGCCGCTGTCACGCCGCGGATCGAAGGGCAGGCAACGCGCAATGCGTAGCGAGGATACGTAGCGGTCATTTTCGGAGGTCCTTTGTCGATATCAGGCCGCGATGGCCAAGTTATGCTGTCCGCGGAAGGCGGTCAGCGTGTTCGAAAGCAGGCATGCGATAGTCATCGGACCGACGCCGCCCGGCACCGGAGTGATTGCGCGGGCATGACCCGCCTCGCCGAACGCGACGTCGCCGACAATCTTCGATTTGCCACCATCCTGTATCCGGTTGATTCCGACATCGATGACGACAGCACCGGGCTTAATCCAATCACCGCGAACGAGACCCGGACGGCCCGCCGCAACAACGAGGATGTCTGCAGCACGGCAAAGCTCCGCGGTGTCCCTCGTCTGCGAATGGACGACCGTCACCGTGCAGTGGGCGTTCATGAGCATCTGCGCCATCGGCTTGCCGACGATGTTCGACTTCCCGACGACTACCGCGTGCAGGCCCGATAGATTCTCACCGAGAGTATCCTTGAGGAGCATCATACATCCGAGAGGCGTGCACGGAACGAGCACGGGGTTTCCAGTGAATAGGCGGCCGGCGTTCGACACATGAAAGCCGTCGACATCCTTGTCCTGGTGGATCGCCTGGATCACTGCATTCGGATCCAGATGGACAGGAAGCGGCAACTGAACAAGGATTCCATGTACTTCCGGAGCGACGTTGAGACGGTGGACCAAGCCCAGTAACTCATTTTGGCTTGTCTCTGCAGGCAGCTGATGTACGAAAGACTTCATGCCTGCTGCCACCGTCTGGCGATGCTTGGAGGCGACGTAAACAGAGCTTGCCGGATCATCACCAACAAGCACGACGGCAAGACCAGGAACAACACCCGTTTGTGCTTTAAGGATTTCGACATCCTTTTTGATACGCTCAAGCAGCCCGGCCGCGAACTGCTTACCATCGATGCTGGCGGCGCGTGCAAATCTATCCATGCTCATCGGGATGCGTCTCCATTGGATCAAAGCTTTGTTCGGCAAGCTGTGTCTACGAAGAGAGAAGCCGCGCGTTCCATTTGGCCGCGGCGTGATCTACGTCTGGCTCATACAGCTATCAGTGTCCGTAGACCGGGAACCTACTCGTCAGCTCAGCGATCTTCGCCTTGGCGCTCTCGAAGATTTCGTCGGTCTTGTCCTGAGTCTCCGCATCGATAAGGTCGGCGATCACTGTCCCGAGAACGCGGAACTCCTGTTCCTTGAGGCCACGTGTCGTCGCAGCGGAAGAACCGAGGCGCATGCCGACCCATTCCGGCGGACGCGGCGAGTCGCCAGGGATCGGGTTCTTGTTCGACGTGATGTTCGCCCGAGCGAGCAGATCTTCGGCCTGCTTGCCGAGAAGTCCCTTGCTGGAGAGGTCCAGCAGCACGATATGCGTGTCTGTGCCGCCGGAAACGATACGGACGCCGCGGTCGGCAAGCGTTTCGGCGAGCGCTTTTGCATTGGCAACAACTTGCCGCGCATAGATCTTGAAGTCGTCGCGAAGGGCTTCGCCGAGGCATATTGCCTTGGCGGCCAGAACGTTGCTGTGCAGCGAGCCCTGGACCCCGGGGAAAACGGCCGCCTGCAGCTTTTTGTACCATTCCTCATTGTTGGTGAGGATGAGGCCACCGCGAGGGCCACGAAGGGTCTTCGTTGTCGTGCAGGTCACGATATCGGCGTGCGGGAATGGCGACGGATGAACACCGCCAGCGACGAGGCCTGCGATGTGCGCCATATCGACCAAGAAATATGCGCCGACTTTCTTCGCGATCTTCGACATCCGCTCGAAATCGAGCTCCCGAGGATATGCGGACCCGCCGGCGATCAGGAGTCTCGGGCGGACCACATCCGCTATCCTTTCCATTTCGTCGAAATCGATGACTTCGTTTTGGGGATTGACTCCATAGTTGTGGGCTTCGAACCATCTGCCGGAGAGGTTTGCTTTCATGCCGTGGGACAGGTGGCCGCCTGCTGCCAGATCGAGTGAAAGGACCTTTTCGCCTGGCTTGAGCAGAAGAAAGAAGACAGCTAGGTTAGCCTGAGTCCCCGAGTGAGGCTGCACATTGGCGTAGCCGCATTTGAATAGCTCCTTGGCGCGATCAATTGCAGCCTGCTCGGCAATATCGACAAACTGCCCTCCCCCGTGAAAACGGTTGCCCGGATATCCCTCAAGAGTCTTGTTGGCGATCTCATGGCCCATCGCGTCGAGGACCGCCCGGCTAATGATGTTTTCCGACGCGATGAGTTCGATCTGATTTTGCTGACGCGACCGTTCCGCCTCCAATGCGTCGGCTATCAGAGGATCGGTGTCGCGAACCGTCGTCGTGAAATGCGCGGCCGGGGCGTTTGTCATTGGGCTCTCCGTTTCTCATGTGATGACGGGGAGCCTAGTAGTTGTAAAACACCAGAAAAAGTTAATAATATTTCCTTATACGTTCAGAGATACTAATGAATGATCAGCGAGGCAATATGGACATCGGACGCTTGAGGGCTTTGCGCGAACTTTCCATCAGAAAGACGATGGCCGCGGTTGCAGAAGCACTCCACGTCTCTCCTTCCGCCGTGTCGCAACAAATATCGTTGCTCGAAGATGAGGTGGGTATCCGACTTGTGGAGCGACGCGGCCGGGGCGTCGTGATGACTCCCGCTGGTTATCAACTGGTTCAGAGGGCGGAGCGGATCCTTATCGAGGTTGAAGCCGCAAAAGCCGATATAGCTGAACTTAAGAGCGTTGTATCCGGCGAACTTCGGGTAGCGGCGTTTCCCTCGGTGGCAGCAGCAGTCATCCCGGAGGTCGTTTTCGACCTTGCTCAACGCTACCCACATCTTACAATCCAATTCGACGAAATGGAACCAGCCGAAAGCGTGGCAGCGCTAAGGAGCTGGCAGACGGATGTCGCGATCATCGACGACCTAAATATGCCGCCTGGAGCTCTCGATCCAAATTTCGAAACGATCTTCCTGATGGAGGACGTTTTCAATGTTATGGTCCCTAACGAACACAGGCTTTCGGGTCAGCCGACTGTCAGCCTCGGAGAGCTGAGGGACGAGAGATGGGCTATCGATACTGCCTCCGATACTTATACCAAAATGCTCGTCGAAGCCTGCCAGGATGTCGGTTTCAAGCCGAACATCGTCTCCCGTTGCAAAGGGTTTGAAGTAACGGTCGCGCTTATTCGGAAGGGCTACGGGATCTCGATCGTCCCAGGCCTGAGAGCGAGCAATGATCTGGACGACGTCTGGGTTTGTCGCGTAGTGCCAGAGATCAGGCGGCGAATCTTTATCGCCTTCCGGCGCGAGGAGAAGCGCAGCCCTGCCCTGCAGGCCTTTCTTGCGCGTATGGCCGAGAAGCCGCCACTCTCATAGGCAACTTCCGCAAATTCCAGAACGATCAGATTTGCTAATGTATCCCACAAGGAGAATTAAGTAGATTTGAATGGACGCGCTTTCTATGGTCTTTATGCCAATGGTGGGCTGGGAGCGAAGATAGCACGCGGACCGTGGCTCGCAGTGGGGACGGCGCATTCAGAACGGCGACAACGCCGCTGCGTCCAACCGTGACTTTCGATGAGGGCCAGCGCTCATTACTTGGCGTCACCGTCGCTATCGCGTCCGAAAGGGGAACCTTGATGAATCTACTGAAAATCTTTACCGCGGGCGTCTTTGCAGGCGTTGCGTTCACAGCGACACATACGTCCGCTTCCGTACTTGACACCGTCAAGCAGCGTGGCGTGCTCAACTGCGGCACTGACAACACCGCTCCTGGCTTCGGCTACCTGAATACGACCTCGGGTAAGATGGAAGGGCTCGACGTCGACTTCTGCAAAGCGGTTGCCGCCGGCGTTCTCGGCGACGCCTCGAAGGTCAAGTTCATCACGGTGACCGACAAGAGCCGCTTTGACGCAGTCCTTACCGGCCAGGTCGATGTAGTCTTCGCCCACACCACGATCAAACCGGCGCGCGAATCGTCAATCGCGATCGATTTCCTGCCGATCAACTTCTACGACGGTACCGGCCTCATGGTGAAAACCGATGCCGGGATCAAGGAATTCGCAGATCTCGATGGTGCAACAATCTGCACCACCCAGGGATCCGCCACCGAGACCGTTCTGGCTGCTGCATTCAAGGCGCGTGGTTGGAAGGACTCCAAGGTCCTGACCTATGAAAATCTCGAGAAGCTTTTCTCCGCCCTCAACCCGGGTCGTTGCAATGCGATGAGCACCGACAAATCAGCCCTTGCCGCCTGGGCGGGGAATGCACCGAAGCCCGCCGACTATCTGATCCTCCCGGATACGCTGGACAAGTCGCCGTTCGGTGGCTTCGTGGCTGCCAACGACTCCAAGTGGCGCAACGCGCTGCGCTGGATCGAATACGGTCTCTTCCAGGCCGAGGAGTCCGAGATCACCCAGGCCAATCTGGCCGAAAAGCTGAAGAGCGAAGATCCGTTCATTCAGAAGTTCCTTGGCGTCGGCGGCGGCTACGGCAAGGACTTCGGCATTTCCGACGATTTCATTGCTCAGGCGATCAAGGCCGTCGGTAACTATGGCGACATCTACGACCGCAACCTTGGTCCCAAGACCAAGATGTATCTCGATCGCAAGGGCACGCCGAACGCCTTGTGGACGCAGGGTGGAGCAATCTACTCCCCGCTCTGGAACTGATGCATGCCGAGGGTCGGGGCAACCTCTCCGACCCACCGGTTACGGGAGCTGAAAATGACAATCCAAGACTCGCGTGCGGTGCACAGCATGGTAGACCATGATGCCCTGAAGTCGCGGCGCCTGCGCAACCGCATCCGACACGAGGCCATTCAGTTCGGTATCATCGCCGTCTTCGTAACGCTCCTCGGACTTCTGGCCTATGCGGTTCGGTCAGGTCTTGCCGAAAAGGGAATTCGCTTCAGCTTCTCGTTCCTCGCCAACACCGCAGGTTTCGACATCAGCGAAGGCTGGACGCTGACCTCAGGTGAGAACACCCTTCCTGACTTCAAGCTCTTTTCGCCTGACATGACGGTCGCCTCGGCGTTCGCCACCGGCATCTTCAACACCGCTAAGGTCGCCATCCTCGCAATTTTCCTTAGCACCGTTCTCGGCACGATGCTCGGCGTGGGCCGCCTCTCCACCAACTGGGTTGTGCGGAACCTTTGTTTTTGGCTCGTGGAGTTCGTGCGCAACACGCCCCTGCTGATCCAGCTTGTGTTCTGGTACTTCGCCGTCGTTCTCCGCTTTCCCCCTATGGCTTCGGCCGCACACTTCTACGGCTTGATTGTGAGTCAGCAGGGCGTCTATGTCCCTGCTCTTTCGTGGGCGGGCAGCGACTCCACGGGTTCATTGGCGCTCGTAACGCTCACCCTGGTTTCCGTACTCGGAGCCATCTTCGACCCCATCAAGGGCATGCGTCGCGCTTGTGTCGCTGCAGCCGTCGTATTCCTCGTCTTCCTCTTCGTGACGGGTGGCATGGCGGTGAACTTTCCTATCGCCAACAAGTTCAGGGCCAGCGGCGGAACCAGCATCAGCCCCGAAATGGCGGCGCTCCTGGTTGCGATTGTCGTGAACAGCGCTTCGTTCATCGCGGAAACCGTCCGCGGTGCGATCGACGCCCTTCCGAAGTCGCAGTGGGAAGCCGCAGCCTCGCTAGGCTTGAGCCGCCGCTACACCATCAACGACATCGTACTTCCCCAAGTTTTCCGGGTCGTCCTGCCGTCTTTCGGCAATCAGTATATCAGCCTGACTAAGAACACGGCGCTAGGCATCGCTGTTGGCTATCCCGATCTTTTCAACATCTACGGAACGATCGCCAACCAGACGGGTCATAGCCTCGAGGGCATCATCATCGTGATGCTGTCATATCTAATCCTCAGCTGGATCATCAGCACCATCGTCTCCTGGACCAGTCGACGTCTGAATCCAATGGGAGTTTCACCATGATCACCACCTCGATCAAATGGGCGCGTCATAACCTCTTCGCCGATCCGTTAGACGTCGTCCTGTCGCTCCTTGTCATCCCCGGGTTCCTCTGGCTCGCCTACTCCGTTGCGGACTGGGCGTTCGCATCGGCTAACTGGGACATCATCGTGCAGAGCCTTCGCGTCCTTATGATCGGCGTGTTTCCTGCGGACCAGGCCTGGCGCGCATGGGCCGCATCGTCAATCATCGGGGCAATTCTCGGCGCAGGGCTCGGTTGCGTCTTTTTCTTCAGACCACACCACGGTTTCGTCCTGCTGCTGGTGCCCACGCTGCTTCTGATCATAGACGGCGGCATCGGAAATGCCCTGCCCGCGACCGGGATCGTCGGAGCGACCGTTCTCAGTTGGATCCTCACATCGTATGTACCCCTGTCCAGGAAAGCACTTCCCGCAGTAGCGTTTACGGGCTCCATCGTCATCGTAGCCATCATGGCGCCTCCCGGGGTCGGCTTATGGGGCGGTCTGCTGCTAAGTGTTCTCCTGACGCTTGTGACATCAGTTCTCTCGCTGCCGATCGGCATTCTGCTCGCCTTCGGCAGACAGAGCCGCCTGTCGAGTCTCCGGGTTATATGCACCTGGTACATCGAAGTGATGCGTTCGGTGCCTCTCATCCTCGTCGTCTACTGGATCTGGATTCTCATGCCCGTGCTAGTGCCACAATGGGGCTTGGCGGACGTAGGACGGGGCATGATCGGCTTCACGCTCTTCTATGCCGCTTACGTGGCTGAATACGTTCGAAGTGGCCTTCAGGCAGTCCCTCGCGCCCAGACGGAAGCTGCGCGCTCGCTCGGCATGAGCGAGTTCGACATCAATCGCTCGATCGTTCTGCCTCAAGCGCTGCGTGTTGTCGTCGCCCCTCTCGTCGGTAACGTCCTAGACATCTTCAACTGCGCACCTCTAGTGTTCATCATCGGCCTGACTGACTTCCTGCGTGCCGGGCAAATGATCCTCGCGAACCCGCAATACGGGGACCGAACGTTCGAAGTCCTTTCATTTCTCCTCGTAACCTATTTTCTGATCGGCTCGATGATCACCTATGCGGCGCGCAAGCTCGAGGACCACATGGCGACGGGTAGTCGCTGAGCCGATGAAAAATGGAGACACCAGATGGACGCTATCGTCGAAATGAAGGGCATGAACAAGTTCTACGGTGCTCACCATGTGCTGAAGGACATCGATTTGGCGGTTACCCGCGGAGAAGTCATGGTTATCCTCGGTGCCAGCGGTTCTGGTAAGTCGACCCTGATCCGTTGCGTGAACGGCCTCGAAATGTTCCAGCATGGAAGCCTGGTCGTGGATGGTTTCGAGATGCCCGTGGAAGCGGATCGGAAGCTTGGCGGCGAGCGCGAGCTGGCCGCGATTCGCAAGGGCGTCGGCATGGTATTCCAGCAGTTCGGGCTTTTCCCGCATAAGACGGTGCTGGAGAACATTACCATCGCCCCTATGCGGGTTCGCAAGAAAAGCCGCGAGGAAGCGGAGGCGACAGCGATTAAGCTTCTCGACCGCGTCGGCCTGAGATCGCAGGCTCACAAATACCCTGCCCAACTATCTGGCGGCCAGCAGCAGCGCGTGGCAATCGCCCGGTCCTTGGCAATGGAACCGCACCTCATGCTATTCGATGAGCCGACCAGCGCCCTTGATCCCGAAATGGTGGGCGAAGTCCTCGATGTAATGCGCGAGCTTGCGGCCTCCGGCATGACCATGATGGTCGTGACGCACGAGATGGGCTTTGCGAGGGAAGTAGCCGACCGCGTCGTCTACATCGACCAGGGATCGATTCTTGAGATCGGCAAGCCTGACGCGTTTTTCAACGATCCTAAGAACGACCGAGCGCGCTCCTTCTTAGCGCGGGTGCTGAAGCACTGATCGCAGAGACATCGGTCCCACTACGGAAGCAAATAAGATGCAAATGAACGCGACACTGCCTGCCGAACCTGTCCTCGACGACGTGCTAGCCGCCCGTCCAACACTTTGGCTCAATCCGCAATATCGTCCGAAAGCGATCGAGTCCGCGCAATTGCCGATCGGACCTGCGGACGTCCAGCGCGCCCGGGTAAACTGGCAGCGCCTCGCGCCGCTCCTCGCCACCTGCTTCCCCGAACTACGGGCCACACACGGCGAAATCCGTTCCGAGTTGGTCGAGCTCCAGCAACTCCGCGACGCACTTGGTTATCGCGGTCGGGAATTCGGGAACGTTTTCATCAAGGCTGACAGCCACCTTCCCGTTGCGGGCTCGGTCAAAGCCCGCGGAGGCGTGTACGAGGTGTTCCTGTTCGCGGAAGGTCTGGCGCGGGACAACGGACTTCTCGCCGAAGGCGAAGACATCCGGAAGCTGGCTTCCGAAGAAGCCCGGGCGTTCTTTTCGAGATACACGGTCGCGGTCGGCAGCACGGGCAATCTGGGCCTTAGCGTCGGCATCGCCTCGCGCTCCCTCGGCTTCAAGTCCACCGTCCACATGTCCTCAGATGCGAAGCCGTGGAAGGTCGAGCGTCTTCGCAAGCTTGGTGTCGAGGTTGTGCAGCATGAAGCAGACTACACGACTGCCGTGGAGAACGCCCGAGAGGTCGCCGATGCCGATCCAACGATCTACTTCGTGGATGACGAGCAGTCCCGGCACCTCTTCCTGGGTTACAGCGCGGCAGCTTCCGAGCTGGCGGCGCAGCTTAATGAGCGCGGAATCATCGTTGATGGCAAGAGGCCGCTGTTCCTCTATCTGCCCTGCGGCATCGGTGGCGCACCCGGTGGCGTAGCCTTCGGAGCCAAGGCGATTTTCGGTGACAACGTGCATGCATTCTTCGTAGAGCCTGTCCAATCGCCGTGCGCGCTGGTCCACATGATGTCCGGCTCGCAGAAACTGGTCTCGGTCTACGATGTCGGCCTCACAAACAAGACGGAAGCGGACGGCATGGCTGTTGCGCGCATGTCCGCCTTTGTTGCGACCGTTATGCGGGAGATGCTGGCCGGTGTTTTCACCGTGGCGGACGACGACCTTTTCAAGCTCCTGCGCATGGCTTGGACTGCGCAGCACCAGAAACTTGAACCGTCCGCGGCCGCCGCGCTGCTCGGTCCGGAGTTTCTTGTTCATCACCCGGAGGGTAAACGTTTTCAGAGCGAACAGCACATTACCGATAAAATGAACCGCGCGACACACGTTCTTTGGACCACAGGGGGGTCCTTCGTTCCGGAGGAACAGTTCAAAGCTTTTCTTCGCCAAGCGGAGATTTTGAAGGCGAAGTAGCCTCAAAGGGAATGCGTATTCCCCACTACCGGGATCCCGGTGGACGACTACGGCGCTTGACAACGCCGCCGTCGAGGCTTCTCGGTCGTGGCTTTGAGCCATCGCCACTTCGCCTGTCGCAAACAAGTAAACGTTTACTGTAATTTATGTATTGTATTCTAATGTTTGATCCAGCGTCGGTCAGTCGCGGGTTTTTGGAGCAAGCAAATGAAAACGGGAAGATTGATCACGAGATCAATATCAAGCAAATTATTGTTCGTGACGGGTGCAGCTATCGCGGTCCTCCTCGGTGCGTCCGACTACGTGCTTGTCGAAAAGACGCGGTCCGAGACAAAGGCTAACGCCATCGCGAAGGCCGAGTCGGAGGCAAAAGCGATAGCTTTCGAGGTTAACTCGGAGCTGGGCGTTCTTTCTGCGAGCGCTAGGTCAGCCGCGAGCACAATATCGTCGATATATTCTGGCGGGACACTGCAGCGAGAAGCGCTGATCGCGATGTTGAAACCAGTAGCCGCGAATAATTCCCTCGCGCTCGAGAGCTGGTTTATGGAAGCACCTGGAGCTTTTGACGGCAAGGCGCAAGAGTATGCTGGCAATCTACAAAAGGGCTCGAACGCCAAGGGCACCTTTGCTACTGGGTGGCTGAAGGGTCAAGACGGCACTATTTCGCAGCTGGCGCTTGATGACTTCTATGGCGAGGAATCGTGGACCAAAGCTACATCGACGATGAAGCCATTGATGACGGCACCTTATATGGCTCTGGATTTGAAACTGCCACTTTCAACCATTTCATTTCCCATTGAAGCAAACGGAAAACTTCTGGGCATCACAGGAATCGATATTTCTCTCGATGCCTTGATGAAGCACGTTGGCAAAAAGCGGCCATTCGGTGAAGGCCGAGTGTTGTTGGTGGCTCAAAACAACAACTGGCTGGTCGCGCCGTCAGGAGCGGAGTCGCTAACACCATATTCCGGCGAGGGAACCGAGGAAGTCAGAGCGGCTCTTCGTACACTCGAACCAGCGGTAATGCAGCAGGTGGAAAACGCCAGCTACACGCGCATCCTTTATCCGTTCACGATCTCCGGTCTTGAGACCAATTGGGTGGTCATCGTGGATGTCCCAAACGCGATAGTGGCGTCTGCGGTTAACCAACAGACGTTGATACTGGCACTCGGTGGCTTGCTCGTTCTTTTTGCCGCTGTTGCAGTGCTCTATGCGGCTGCCAGAGCATTTGTAAAAACTCCTCTGACCACTTTGATGGCAGACATTCAGCGTCTCGAATCGGGCAAATACGACGAGGATATACGCGGTGTCGGTCGAGAGGACGAAATCGGTTCGGTTGCTAAAGCACTTGAACGTTTTCGCTTCGGGCTTGCCGATGGTCGCCGCCTCGAAACGGAAGCGAGCACCCACCGAGCGGCGGCGGAATACGAGCGGAAAAGATCGGAAGAGGACAGAGCAAGCTCCGTAGCTCTGCAACGTCGTATCGTTTCGGCAGTCGCCGACGGTCTGGCAGCGCTTTCCGCCGGCGACCTTTCCTACCGCATCAACGAGGATTTCCCGGGAGAGTACGGGAGACTGAAACTTGATTTCAACAGTGCGCTCCAAAGTTTAGATGAAACGATAGGAACTCTCTCTCAAAGCGCGTCCAAAATTGCTTCCGGTACAGCTGAAATAACCACCGGCGCTTCAGATCTTGCGAGACGTACTGAACAGCAGGCTGCAAGCTTGGAACAAACCGCCGCAGCGCTTGACGAACTCACCACGCAGGTCACATCGAGCGCGGGAAATGCCAAAAAGGCGGCCGAAAGCGTTAATCTGGCCTGCCAGGAAGCGGAGACGTCCGGCGGCGTCGTAAGTCGAGCGATCTCGTCTATGCACGGGATCGAACAGTCTTCAGTCGAAGTTTCGAGAATTATCGGTGTCATCGACGAGATCGCCTTCCAGACGAATCTGCTCGCTTTGAACGCCGGGGTCGAAGCTGCTCGTGCAGGCGAAGCCGGTAAAGGTTTCGCTGTGGTGGCACAAGAAGTACGGGAGCTGGCACAGAGATCGGCAATGGCGGCTAAGGAGATCAAGGAATTGATCGGGAAGTCCGCCGCCCAGGTAAAGTATGGGGTGGACCTAGTCGGCAAGGCAGGAAGCGCGCTAAAGGATATTTCCGACCAAGTGATGTCGATCAACACGCTAATCAATCAGATATCGACGTCGACCAACGAGCAAGCTCACGGCTTGAAGGAAATAAACCAGGCCATCAATCACATGGATCAGGTTACCCAACAGAATGCGGCAATGGTCGAGGAGACTACCGCGGCCAGTGGGGCACTCGACGAAGAAGCCCGAAGGCTAAACCAGCTCGCGAGCCGCTTCGATACCACCTCACACACTGCGAGCAATGTAGCGAGCCTTGTTAAAATTGCTGCCCGTATGCAAGCCTCGTCCAGATCACATGCTGAGGATCATCTTATTGCGAGAGGACATCACCCAAAGGGCGCCACCGCGGCCGCTGCTTCGGAAAGGCTTTGAATGCATTCGGCCGCCCTCAAACGGGTGGTCAAGGCCTCACTCTCGGGGCACACGCTAGCGGAGAGCTAATCATACGCGGGAACGAGGAGGCGATGCGGATCAAACTCCGCCTTCATTCTGCTGAACACATCGCCAGCCTGACCAGTAAGATCGTCGAAACGCGGCATATGAGCCCGCCCTCTGACCAAGGCTGTGTGTCCCCCCCCGGCGGCCGCGACTTCGCAACCAATAGTCAAACCGTCGAGGTTCGGAGCGGCCTGCAGCCAGACAAGTCCGCCCTGCCAGTCGTAAATCACCTCAACTTTAGCAATACGTTTCATAGCCAAGCAGAACTTGTGTCCGGCTGCCGAATTAACCTCTATTCGCCAAAGATGAGTGGATGGATCTCTGGCGAAAGCGCGGACGTTCCCGACTGCCTCCCACAATCGGTCGGATCCTTCACCTTCAAAAATATGTAAATCGCCATACGGCTTCAGATTATCTCTGAGCGCTAGCGAGCGCTGAGCCTTGATCTCTCCTGTTGCTCCCCGGATCCTTAGCAAGACCGCTCCGCGGTAACCCACCGCCGATGGTAGGACCTCCGAGGTTGCGGGCGGAACGAAAGCCGCGCCGTCGATCGCCAGGGGCAATCTCACAGCGTGAGCCATGATCTCCGCCGCGCGCTCATCATTAGCGCATACTACTGCAACGGTGCTGCTGAAGGCTTGACGCGGCGTCACCCTGAACGTTAGTTCTGTCACGAAGCCCAGCTCACCGCGCGAGCCTGCCATAGACTTTAGGCGGAAGTTTCGATCCATTTCGCTCATACGCGGACCGTCGAAGGTGATTATACGGCTCCTACCGTCCACAAAGCGCATTCCCACCAAATGGTCACGCGCAGATCCCGCTGTGAAGGCAGCAGGTCCGGAGCTATTACTAAGGAAAGTGCCGCCAATTGTCGGCTCACCACGAGTTCCCAAAAGAGGACGATGGTCCATAGGCTCGAAGGCGAGGCACTGCCCGTTTTTCGCCAGAACTTCGTTGATGTGCCGGAGCGGTGTGCCCGCCTTCGCAGTCATTATACCGTCGGCTGGGTCGTACTTAACAATTCCGGTCATCAGAGATGCCGATATCGTGTCGCACGCTGTGAAATCGTAATTCCCTCGGGTGCCGCCGCCGACAATTCGGATTGGGTCGCGCGCTGCAAGCCTCTCCTCGAGAATTTCCTGGGCTTCCGTTTCCGATGATGGAAAATACTTCATATCCAAGCCGCTCGTCAAAGAGATTGTATTAGAGCAGGCCACCGCAAACCAATCCGAACAACGTGTCTCTCCAGGTTGATTGGCGGTTTTCCAAGCTCTTCAGCTCGACTTGATAGTCGGGAAATCAACGAGAACATCCGTCGGTTGGCGCCGTTCGCTAAACGTTTGTCGGGGAACGGCTGTGCGTCGCCGTGACGTCCCTGGAAACCTACCACTCCACTACGAAGTGACTTCTATTCTGATTCCGCCAGGCATTTCGATCACGGCTTCGTAGAACCCATCGCCAGTGGTGCGTGGGGCAGAGATAAGCATCCCCTCCGCTTCACAACGAGCCGCCAACTCATCAACGTTTAATGCGCTGCCGAGAGAAATGGCGATATGATCCCAACCCCTTCTCTCTGCATAATCCACTTCTTCGACCCACGGTCCCGACATCAGCTCGATCCTGACGGGGTCGGAGGGCAACGCGACGAACCGAGAGGCAAATCCGGCCCGGCGCCTGCTCTCATACAGCTCACCTACGTCAGCGTCGAAATATTCCCGCATGAACGAAGCGGTACCCTCAAGATCGGTCGTCCAAAGCGCTACGTGAGCAATCGGCATCAGCTTTCCATTCTAGCCTTTCAGGCAATATTCCGGTGGAGCATAACCTAGCCACGCGCCCCGGTTATGTATGAGATGATCTCGTCGGTCGTTGTGTTGGCAGTCTGAAGTTCCGCGGAAATCCTCCCCCGCCGGAAGACATACACACGGTTGCTAAGCTCCATGACCTGCTTCATGTTGTGGCTTACGAGGAGTACGGCCACCCCACGCGATTGAAGGCCCCTGATAATGTCGTGGACATGAGCGGTTTCCTGCACACCAAGAGCGGCGGTCGGCTCATCCATGATGATTAGCTGCGAACCCCATCCGGCGGCACGGGCGATCGCAACACCCTGACGTTGGCCACCAGAGAGACCACCAACGAGATCGCGGACACCAGGAACATTGACCCCAATCTCGCTTAGCAGCTTTTGTGCCCGAGCCGTCATCTTCTTTCGGTTAAGTATGCTGAGGCCGCCGAACTTGAAGTAGAATTCCTCGCGGCCCAGGAACAGGTTCGACAAAACGTCCAGGTGCTCGGCAAGAGAAAGGTCCTGGTAGACCGTCTCGATCCCTGCTTCACGCGCGTCACTAGGACGATGGAAAGTAATCTCCCGCCCAGAGACGAGCACCTTCCCCTCTGAACTTGGCTGTGCGCCCGAAAGGATTTTGACGAACGTGGATTTCCCTGCGCCATTATCGCCTACGATCGCGACGACTTCTCCTGGTAATACCTTTAGGTTTGCGTCTGACAGAGCTGTGACCCCGCCGTAATGTTTCGCAATGCCAACGGCCTCGACTATCGGTACGACAGCGCTCGGGCTAGTGGTTTCTTCGTCCCGCTTCACGACAGACATATGCATTGTTATTCTCCTCCCACAAAACAGTGGGATGCCGCACCCTGAGACGCAGACATCCCCCAAGTTTAATAATCGGCCTGGATTTGTTCGACGTTGTCTTTGGTGATAAGCGTGTTGTCGATGATAATCTTTGGCTCGACCTTCTCACCGCGGATCGCCTTGTCAGCGGCCTGTACCGCCAGCTCGGAGAGTTTCGCCGGACTCTGCGAAACGGTCGCCGTCAGCGTTCCTTCCTTGATAGCACGACGCGCATCTTCGGGGTAGTCAACTGCAAAGAACTTTACCTCGTCGCGACCCTGCGACTTGGCATATTCAGCTGCGGCGACAAGTTCGGGGCCGTGAGCGAAAACGGCGTTGAGTTCACCCTTGGGGTATTTGGAAAACCAATCCTGGATCAGAGCAACGGTTTTATCCGGAGCCCAGTCGTTAGCCTGCTCTTCGACGATCTTGATCCCAGGTGCAGCGGCCAGCGCGTCGTGTTCTCCCTTGGCCCGGCCGAGTTGCGGCGCGGTTCCCAGGATCCCCGTCATGATTGCAACATTGCCTTTGCCGTTGAGTTCCTTGATTGCGTAATCGGCATGCAGCTTGCCGATATGCTCTTCGTTGGAGCCGACGAACGATGTCGCATTTGCATCAGGAGAGACAGCAAGAGAGTACGCGATAACGGGGATCTTCGCCTCTACCGCCTTGGAGATGCTGCCTACGAGACTGTCGGGATCGGCCGGCGCCACGATGATGGCGTTGTAGCCCTGAAGGACGAACTGGTCGATTGCCGAACTCATCTGCCCGATGTCATTGTGCCCATCGGTAATCGTGATGTCGTAACCGA
Organism: Rhizobium sp. BK060; assembly: GCF_014193145.1. Classification (NCBI taxonomy): domain Bacteria; kingdom Pseudomonadati; phylum Pseudomonadota; class Alphaproteobacteria; order Hyphomicrobiales; family Rhizobiaceae; genus Rhizobium; species Rhizobium sp. BK060. The sequence goes on along the minus strand of NZ_JACHYW010000010.1, from coordinate 61,073 downwards.
GCTTCTTCGCGTTGTCTTCCATGGCCTTGACGGCGACGTTCATCCATGGGTCAACACCGACGTTGTAAACCATAACGCCGATTTTCTTTCCTTCGGCATTAGCCGGAGCCGTCAATGCTGTTGCCGCCAGGAAGGACAACGCCGCTGCTCCTAGAACGCGTCTTGTCATTTTCATCTCAGTTTCTCCCAGTTGAGGCGATTTTCTCGCCGGTTGTGAAGCCTTAGGATTTATGTCCCCGTCGCACCGCTTCGTAGCCTACGGCTAGCAGCACGCCCGTTCCCATAAAGGCGGGCTGCCAGAAAGCGGAGATGCTGTAGAGGGTCATCGCATTGTTCAAAATGGTGAGGGCAAAGATACCGATCACGGCAGACGTGATGCCGCCCAGACCGCCGGACAGGGGGGTGCCGCCGATAACGACCGCCGCGATCGAGAGGAGCGCCCAAGTCGTTCCCGCCTGAGGGCTGCCGATGCCCGCGATCGAGGTTAGAAGAAGACCAGCGATCGCAGCCGTGACACCGCCGATGGCGTACGTTGCGATGAGGACGCGGTCGACGTTCACGCCAGCGCGGCTTGTCCCGACCTTATTGCTGCCCACGGCATAGACGTGCTGGCCGTAACGGGTGAAGTGGAGCACAGCTGCCAGGACGACAACAACTGCAATGAAGACCATGCTTGGGAAGGTGAGGCCACCAATGTGGAAGAACCCAAGCTCTCGCCACTCGCGCGGCAGCGGGGCGATAGGACGAGCTTCGGTCAAGGCGTACATCGTCCCGAGAATGATGGCTTGAGTACCAAAGGTGGACACGAACGGATTCATACCCACTTTAGCTATAAGCCAGCCGTTTCCGATGCCGATGGCGAGGCCGAGGAGCATACCAGCAAGCAGCCCAGCGGGAACGCCAAATGCCAGTGAAACCGTTGCGGCAAGGCACCCGGCCGCAGCCGCGGTGGCTCCCACCGACAAGTCGAACCCGCCGGATATGATCATCAGCTGCATGCCGCAGGCGACAATTCCAACCATCGAAGCTTGCTGAACGATGTTAAGCAGGTTCGCGGGATTACGGAAGCTCGGATTAGCGACCGCCAACCCTATGATGCTGACGAGCAAGACTAGCAGCATCACGCGCTGGACGACTACAGCAGGGTGCTGCGGCGAAAAGAACCGACGGAGGGCTCCCGATTTGTCGGCTACCGGCCGAACTGTGGTGACAACTGTCATATCCACCTCCCCTGTTTTACTTTGAAGTGCACCCAGCCATGGATGCTGTTGGATTTGCACAGAATCGCCGAGATGCGACAATATGACAATTTCGCAACAGCTCGACTCGTGACGCAGACTGAAGCATGTTATGATTTTGCGTGATTTGTCAGAGGCTTAGGGCGTAATGACGAAGCTACTTCGCTGCTGGGGCACGCCGAATGAGACGCAGCAGATCCGAGCGCACCGCTGAGCACCCAGCCCTGCTGCTGGTCGGCTTCATCAGGCCCCGCGAGGAAGCCGGTCGTCTCACGGCCGAGATGAATGCGTGAAGCGCCAGACCGGCCGCCTGCGATATCCCGATCGTGCTGGCCGATCGAGGTGTCGGAGACTGAATTGGGAAACGCGGTGATGTCAGACGCGAGCCTTCATTATTTTCGTGGGAGGACCGGAGACGTGTTTCCATATTCCCTGCTCTGGGGATGCGACTTTAATCATACGCCGATCGGTCGGATCAACATCGCATCCATCAGTGAGTTGCGCTTGTTGGTGCATTGATCACAGCCGCCGACTTTACAAAGTCCCTTTGGCGCGCGCGAGCCGCTCTCTTTACGGCTTTGCCGCGCCAAAGGACCGACGGGTGAACCCGACCATTGTGACCCCGGCATTTGCAGACGATCCGAACCCTGCTTTCATAGTTGCAGATTGCAGTTTCCGGGCTGCCATGAATCGGTCCGGTGCCGCTCTATCCGCGCGGTGCGATTGGCGCACGCTTGCCGCGGCCCCATAGGATGAACGCCGACAGAGCAAGCAGGATGACATTGAGCGGCAGGACCGGCGCTTCCCCGCGGGAAAGATGAAAGATCATCGCGGAGATTTGCAGCAGAACGCATCCAAGCGCGGCAAGCACGGTCAAACGGGGTTGGATGCGGGTCAATGCCGGCAACAGCACGCCCACCCCGCCCGCAAAATCGATTATGCCCATCAGACGAAGAAACCACGCCGGAACTTCACCGGGCCATGCCCACATCGCCGCCAGCTGATCGATCGGCATGAAAAACTTCATGACACCGAACGCGGTGAAGGCGGCAAAGATCAACATCTGGGCTGTCCATAATCCGATTTGAAGCAGTTTCCCTGGACGGGATGCGGGCAAAATTGTCGTCGTGTTGGACATTCGAACCTCCTGAACAATAGCGACGCGCGGTCGCGACTATGCGAATAGATAAAGGTGGAGACTCATCGCGTGAACCGTTATATCTTCGCGAAAAGTTATCGATAGGATCGATGAGACATGCAGCCCCGTCCTACCTTGGATCAACTCGAGGTATTTCTGACCGTGGTAGAGAAAGGCAGTTTTTCAGCCGCCTCCCGCACGCTCAACCGAACGCAGTCGGTCATCAGCTATACGATCGCCAATCTCGAAGCGCAGTTGCAGGTAGTTCTCTTTAGCCGCTCCGGCACCAAGCGGCCGCAGCTAACGCAGGCCGGCCGATCAGTCCTCGAGGATGCACGCCGATTACTGGGGGATCTCGACCTAATGCGGGCTCGCGTGCGGGCCCTGAGCGACGGCCTGGAAGCAGAGCTCAATGTCGCGATGAGCGCCATCGTACCGTCTGATATCGTTGTCGACGTTTTGCATGCCTTCCGCAGTCACTATCCCTTGGTCTCCCTGAACGTGACGGTCGGCACGCTCGGGATAGTCATGGATGCGGTTATCAACGGCAAGGCCGTCGTCGGTTTCGGGGGCGCCATGACGACGCGAAATGACCAGATCGTTTTCGAACGGATCGGCCAGTCGATGATGGTTCCGGTCGCAGCACCGGACCACCCCTTGGCGTTGCTGCGCCGGCCACTGACTCTCGCCGATGTGCGAGACGAAACCCAGCTTGTGGTGTACGACGCCTCCGGACTGACGAAGGGCCGGGATTTTAACGTGTTCTCTTTGAGGACATGGCGGGTCAGCGACAATGCGACGAAGCATCTGTTTATCCGCGGCGGACTGGGCTGGGGCGGACTTCCGGCGGCCCTCGTCAGGGATGACCTCGCCGGCAACCGTCTCGTCCGTCTCCAGTTTCCTCCTTTCGACCAAGGTGCATATCCGATCCACGCGATCCGCAACGTCGCCAACCCGCCGGGGCCGGCGGCGAGATGGCTAACTTCAGAGCTTCAGGCAAGGCTTTCGAACGTCAGCGGAGATGGAGAGGAAGGCCTTTTATCCGGCTTCACCGAGGCCACGTAGAAGGGAACCTTGCAGCAACGCATGCCGCGGTGACTCTCACACCGGCGATCTCCACGTTCTCGCCATGCCGAGCGACGATCCGGGCTACAAGGACCGGACGGGTCAAGTTCATAAGCGACGGATCGAAGAGGCCGTCCATCATGCGATCCCGGAAGACACTGACTGGAGTGGCATCACTTTCGCCCAGGTTTCAACCAGCTGTAACGACCGGAGAACGGGCACGATCGACAAGGGCCAACGGTGAGGTCGATATTCAGGCACCGATGGCGCGTCAGGGATGCTGATCAGCATCCCGCCGAGACGTCCAGGCGTTGCCTGTTTCCCAAGCTAGGGTCAGACGGCCAGCCGCGGCATTAACCACGTAGTGCCAAACGTTCCCGCTGCCGATGGCCCTGGCCACCGAATGTCATCATGAAGTTGGAAACGGAAGCCAGCACCTGCGGGCGTTTGATTCAACACTGACCTCAGAAAGTAGGACGCCGCGCAGCCCCTCTTCGATCCCGGCAATAGGAGCTAGCGCAGCGTTTTTCCAATCGGCACCTGCTTCGATTGCTTGTGCGTAGTCGGTGTATAAAACAGCCAAGGCCTCGAGGTATGCCTCGGGATTGCCCGCAGGGAGGCTGACGCTTGCAAGGCCTTCAAGGGTCATGTCCTTCTGGCCTCGCCTGTAGATGAGATCGCTGTGAGCAAGTCTCGAGACGTGGAGGGTTTCGGGAGCCTCTTGCCGCCACTCCATAGTCCCCAGCGAGCCAACGATCTTGAAACGCAAACCATTGCGATGACCCGGCGATGCCAAGCTCGACCAAAGAAGCCCATCGACCTTGTCGCCGAACTCCAGTTGAAGCACATCGGTATCATCGAGTTCCCACCCTGCGATCCGGCTGGTCAACTTCGCCGACAAGGCAGTGCACCGGAGACCGGACACAAACTCGAGGATATTGAACGCGTGTGTTCCGATGTCACCCAACGCTCCCGTCGGGCCCGCCTTCGCTGGATCCCCGCGCCAAGCGCGACCGGCGCCGATATGCGCATTGGGATCCGCGAGCCATTCAAGTAGATATTCAACGTGCATGAACTTGATGTCGCCGAGTTCTCCACGAGAAATCCTGGCTCTTGCATCTCGTACCATTGGATATCCCGTATACGTGTAGGTCACGCCGAGGAAGACCCCGGTTTCCTCGGCGATGCGCTGAAGCTCGCGCGCTTCCCAAGATGAATTGACGAGCGGTTTGTCGCAGATCACCGGAATACCTGCCTCGAGGAACAGACGGCACGGCTTGAAGTGGAGGTGGTTGGGCGTCACCACGATAGCCGCGTCGATCCGATCGCTCCGAGCAGCTTCTTTCTCCGCCATCTCCTGGAAAGAGGCGTACACGCGGTCGGAAGATATATCCAACGCGTCTCCCGCCTCCCGGCAGCGCTCCGGATTCGAGGAGAAAGCTCCAGCCACGAGCTCGAAGCGGTTTGACAAGCGCATTGCCGCACGATGTATCGAGGCGAAGAAGGCGCCTGCCCCGCCGCCAACCATACCGGCCCTGAGCTTCTTTCTTTTTACAAGATCATCAAGAAGTCTTGTCATCTGTCTTCCTCCAAGCAGTAGAAATTGGTCAGGCTTCGCCTCCAAACGAACTCGCACTGACGTCGATTGTTTCAGTGGTCAACCGCCCGCCGGGGCAGGGTCAACTTCGCATGCTCTCGGATTTGAGACGCAGTCTGACGCAATCTGCGTGTTCCCCAGAGCTTTAGGAGTATGACGGAAGGCAACGGTGACAGAAACACATCCCAGAACTATTTCAGCAGACATTCGATATATGAAGCACTCTGACGCATACCCGCTTGAACCCGCTTCTCGGGGCGCAAACTCGGTGTTAGAAACGCAAAATAGAGTTGCCGCGTACGCAGTGCAATCAATCAAAAATTCGGAATGGCAATGGAATACGACGCAATAATCATCGGCAGCGGTGTCGGCGGCAGCATCACGGCGAGAAAGCTAGCAGAGGCGGGCGTTCGGGTTCTTGTTTTGGAACGGGGAGATTTCATTCCACGCGAGGCGGATAACTGGAGCGTCGACGCCGTTTTCTTCCAAAAGAAATACAAGGCCAGGGACACTTGGCTGGACAAGAACGGGCGGCCCTTTGATCCCGGCATGTATTATAACGTTGGGGGAGCCACCAAGTTCTACGGGGCGGCTCTTTTCAGATTGAGAGAGCGGGATTTCGAGGAGCTGCAACACCATGGCGGTCTGTCGCCAGCTTGGCCGCTCTCTTACAACGACTTCGAACCCTACTATGTAAAGGCCGAGGCCTTGTTCAGGGTCCACGGAGACGACAGCGCCGACAAGACAGCGCCCCGCAGAAGCGCCCCATACCCCTACCCGCCAGTGCCCTCTGAAAAGATCGTCGCCAGGTTAGCGGAAAAATTGTCCGAACAGGGCATCATAGCATCCGCAATGCCGAACGGCGTTAATTCCGGAGCCGCTGGCTCGTGCATTCTTTGCAATACTTGCGACGGCTTCCCCTGCAAGATCGGGCAGAAAAACGACGCTGAAACCTGTGGCATGAACCCTGCGTTGGCGACGGGGCGCGTCGACCTCAAGACTAACGCGCTAGCAAGGCGTCTGCTTCTTTCGGCGGATGGAAAGCGCATCGAAGCTGTCGAGGTCGAGCACCGCGGGGAGACTGTCCGTTACTCGGCTCCGCTCTTCATCGTGTCGTGCAACGCCGTAAACAGTTCCGCCCTACTACTTCGGTCAGCTAACAGCGCTGCGCCGAACGGTGTCGCGAACAGCTCTGGAGTAGTCGGCAGACACTACATGGTGCACAATCAGACGGCACTTATGGGATTGTCGCACAGGGTGAATCCCACGCGATTTCAAAAGACGCTGGCGATCAACGACTGGTACTTCGGCGACGACAAATTCGGATGGCCGATGGGACACATGCAGATGCTAGGTAAGCTACAAGGCGGCATGCTAACGGCTAACGTCAAATACCTGCCCGGATTTATCGGCAATGAAATGGCGCGTCACGGAATGGACTGGATCGCGCTTTCGGAGGATCTCCCCGATCCGAATAATCGCGTCACCTTGGACGGCGACACAATAAAGCTTTCGGTAACGTTAAATAATATGGAAGGCCATCTCCAGCTGGTAAAACGAATGAAGAAGGCCTTGCAGCGGTCAGGCTACCCCATAGTAGTGACGAAGTCGCTCGTAGCACACGCAACCGGCCACCAATGTGGTACAGTGCGGATGGGAAGCGATCCGGCAGCGTCGGCTCTGGATCAGTACTGTCGCTCTTGGGACCACAGCAATCTTTTTGTGATCGACGCTTCGTTCTTCCCGTCTTCAGCAGCCGTCAATCCCGCACTGACAATCGCGGCGCAAGCCATTCGAGCGTCGGAGCATATTCTGGCGACAGATCTAAAGGCGGGCTAGTCAACACTATTAAAATATTGCTGGACCTCAGTGGGAATCGATCGATCCCCCGTCTCCAGCGTCGTCACCCGTTCTAGGTTCTCCTTCTTGAGGAGGCCTGGGCCACGAAAGTGCATGGCGACTTTCGTCGAGTATGGGGGGCGCAGCATTGTCTCCGCGATACCGCTGGTGATCCCCATCAAGAAGCTCCTGGAACTGCGCTGAACTGGCGCGTAAATGCCAAACGTCATCTCGTTCTTCTGGACTGCTTCGAAGTCGAGCGAGAAAAGCCGCCCACCGAGAGGCACCGTAAAACCGTGATATTTAAAAACGTACTCAATTTTGTCTGAATTCTCCAAGCTCGGAAACCGTTCTATGTAATAGTGCTGGAGAAAATCGCGGTTTCGATAAATACAGTAAGCCGACCGCAGGATCTTGCCCTTGTAGATGCTGGAATATTGATAGCGGTCATATACCCCAACGTACTGGTCGCCCGACGCCTTCTCGTCGATCAGGAGCGTATCGAGGAACGGTATCATCCTCTTGGAGTTCCGGAGAGCGTCGATCGCGTAGAAGTAATTGCCTTCCATCAACGTCCTGAATTCTTCGGGATCCGCGAACATTATAGCTTTGCTCAGCCCGAAGAAGTTGGCGATTAGCCTTTGGTTCTGAACCGATGGAAGGTGAAGGCCCGACAGGTATTTATTGAACTGCTGCCGGTTGATTTTGATCTTGCGACAGATGTTGGAGACCGTGCCCTGCCGTTCACACAGGAAACGCAGATTTGATCCAAAATTGTGAGCCTGAGCAGGCTCATTTACGTCATTGCTCAAGATTGCACCTAATGCCTCATGCTCTATGCAACATGCGTCAGTTTGCGCCAAGTATCAAGTCCTTGCGAAATTGCCCGCGCCACGTCCTTGCACCAGTGTTTTGCGATCACGAGGCGCCAGGGCGGTTCTGCCGAAAACGGCGGGAAACTCGGATGAAGAGCAGGATTATGCGATGATCAGACATATTAAACGCCCGCTAGCCGAGGCGGCCAACTTCCACGACGAAGCCATAACGAAAACCGTCCAGGAACTGATCGCCGAGATCGAGTCCGGAGGCGATGAAGCTATCCGAAAGCTCGCGGTGCGATTCGACGGTCTTGATCGCGAGAACTATCGCCTAACCAAGGCGGAAATCGATGCCTGCGTGAACGGCATCTCGCGACAAGAGCGCGATGATATAGAGTTTGCCCAAGAACAGGTTCGCAACTTTGCAAGAGCACAGCTCAACACCATGACTGACTTGGAAGTCGAGACGCTTCCAGGCGTGATTCTGGGTCACAAGCAAGTGCCAGTTGACAGCGTCGGATGCTATGTCCCCGGCGGCAAGTATCCCCTTCTTGCCTCGGCCCATATGACCGTGCTGACCGCGAAGGTAGCCGGGTGCGACCGCGTCATCACCTGTGCGCCGCCGTTCAAGGGCACTCCCGCGCCGCTCATCGTTGCCGCGCAGCACCTCGCGGGTGCTGATGAGATCTACGCACTCGGCGGAGTGCAGGCTGTTGCCGCTATGGCGGTTGGTACGGAGACCATCCAGCCTGTTAGCATCCTCGCCGGTCCAGGCAATGCATACGTCGCCGAAGCCAAGCGCCTCCTCTTTGGTCGTGTCGGCATCGACCTCTTCGCAGGTCCGACCGAGGTATTGATAGTGGCCGACGACACCGTAGACGGTGAGCTTGTGGCGACCGACCTCCTTGGTCAAGCCGAGCACGGCACGAACTCGCCTGCGGTACTCATCACGAACTCCGAAAAGGTCGCCAACGATACGCTCGCAGAGATCGAGCGCCTGCTGAAGATCCTCCCCACGGCGAAGATCGCCGGAGAGGCTTGGCAGAACTACGGCGAGATCATCCTGTGCGAGACCCGTGAGGAGATGCTTTCCGAAGCCGATCGTGTGGCTTCCGAGCACGTCCAGGTGATGACGAGTGACGACCAGTGGTTCCTTGACAACCTCAAGAACTACGGCGCGCTCTTCCTCGGAGCGAGGACGACTGTCGCCTATGGCGACAAGGTAATCGGCACGAACCATACGCTGCCCACGATGCGTGCGGCGCGTTATACTGGTGGACTATGGGTAGGGAAATTCCTCAAAACCTGCACCTATCAGAGGATACTGACCGACGAAGCTTCCGCATTAGTCGGAGAATACGCTTCCCGCCTGTGCATGATGGAGGGATTTGTAGGTCATGCCGAGCAAGCGAATGTTCGCGTTCGTCGCTACGGCAAGCGAAATGTAGAATATGCAACCGCCGTTGAGCCCGGCCTAGCAGAGAAAGCACTGGAGGTAACGAAATGAAAATCGATAAGAAAGTCGAAGGGGATCAAATCGCCCAGGAAATGACCGGGGGACAGATCATCGTTGATCACCTCATCCGGGAAGGCGTTACCCATGTGTTCGGTATTCCGGGTCACGGCGATACCGCCCTTATGGATGCGTTCGTTGATCGCACAGATGAGATCAACCTTCTTCCGGCTATGCACGAGCAGAACGCTTCGCATATGGCCGACGGTTACTACCGCTCCTCGGGCAAGGTCGCCGCGGTCGTCACTTCAATTGGACCGGGTGCCACAAACACCCTCACTGGCATCGCGACGGCTTATGCCGACTCCCTCCCCCAGCTGATTATCACCGGCGGCGTCCATACGTATATGATGGGCCGCGGTGTCCTGCAGGAAATCGACCGTCCCCACTCCGACAATTTCCCGCGCATGGCAGAGCCGGTTGTAAAGCGCTGGTTTAACCCAAGCCATGTCGAGCAGATTCCGAACATGATGGAGCAGGCATTCAATTCGATGCTTGAAGGCCGCATGGGTCCGGTTCTCGTGAACGTTCCACAGGACGTCCAGGCCGAATCCGGCAAGGTTGTAATCAAGGACGGAAAGAAGCGCCGCACTGCCGCTAAGGCATACGGTGATCCGGCATACATCTCTGAAGCGGTGAGCCTCCTGCTCTCGGCTGAGCGTCCGGTTATTCTCGCTGGCGGCGGCGTGATCACGTCCGAAGCAACCGACCTCCTCAAGGAAATCGCCGAGTTCCTCGGATCTCCGGTTACGACATCCTTCATGGGCAAGGGTTCGTTCCCTGAGGATCATGAGCTGTTTGCATGTGCTTGCGGTGACCTTGGATCGATCCCGGGAAATGCGATGACACGTTCTGCCGATGTGATCCTCGCGATCGGGTGCCGTTTCTCGGACCGCATCACGTCGTCCTACCAACCCGGCGTAACGTTCGACATTCCTAAGACGAAGCTTATCCAGGTCGATCTCGATGGCTTCGAAATCGGCAAGAACTATCCGGTGGAAGTAGGTATTATCGGCGACGCAAAGGCGGTCCTGACGGAAATCCTCGCGGCCCTCAAGCAGAAGGGCAAGCCGCGCGCGTACAAGGAGACCGCACAGTTCAAGGAGCTACTCGAACGCAAGGTAGAGTGGGAAGAGTTCCTCCGCCCGCTTCGCACCGCCAACGTCCAGCCGATGACTGCGTCGCAGGTCCTTGTCGAGGCCCGCAAGGCCCTTCCAAGAAACACGATCGTGGTGACCGACAGCTCGAACCCGCAGAACCAAGTGTTCAACGAGTTTCCGGTCTACGGCCCGCGGCAGCACATCACGCCCGGCGGCATGTCCGGCATCGGCTTTGCCTTGCCAGCGGCCATCGGCGCGAAGCTCGGGAAACCGGAGGTGCCGGTGTGCGCGATCTTCGGTGACGGCGCTTTCCTTCAGACCGGTACAGAACTCGCCACCGCCGCAATGCTGGGTACGGCAGCGATCTTCCTCGTTATCAACAACGGCGGTTGGGGCGCGATCCGCAACCTGCAGCTCAACATGTTCGGTGAAGATCGCGAGATCATCACGCACTTCAAGACGCCAGACGGCGAACCTTGGATGGCCGATGCGGCAGGCGTTGCAAAGTCTCTCGGATGTGAGGCAGAACGGGTCACCGATCCGGCCGAAATCGGTCCGGCAATCAAACGAGCACTCGCATCTGGCAAGCCGTACTTGATCGATGCGATCTGCGCGATCGAACGCCCGTACTCGAACATGCACGTCACTGGCTGGTGGGACATAACCGTGCCTGCGTACCTCGGCGACCTCCGCGCCAAATACGTGAAGGGCCGCGGCTTCTAATCAGGCCGCATCTCACGAGGCGTGGTCTGAGCGACCTCTCTCCAAACATGTGAAGGGCGTCCGCGTATCCGGCGGGCGTCCGTTTTCTATCGTCTGCAGTGTCGCCGCCAAGGTCCTCATCGAGGACGAGGTCTGCTTTCGGCATGCCGGTGAGATCGCGCTGCCTACCTCACGCCAGGGCCTCACTTTTGCGCATGCGGCGTTGGATTGGAACCTTTTCAGGACCTAACTGTGTCTGTTCTTGCTACACTCACCTCGACTGAAGACCAGCAATCTCTGGCTTCGACCCTCGACAAGATTGCTGCCGCAGGTTTCGATGGTGTCGAAGGACAGGCCGAATCCTTTGTCAATCCATCCATGCTCACGAATGAACTCAGAAGGTCGGGTTTGCACATGCCGCAAGCGCACTTCGAGATGTCTGAGGTCCAATCGAATCCAGGCTCGCTCAAAGAGATCTGTGCGACCCTTGGCATTCATACGATCATCGTTTCGCGGCCACGTGATGAGGAAAGACCGACAACCATTCAGGGTTGGCGAAAGCTTGCCTATCGTCTGAACAAGATCGAGGCCGACGTAAGGCGACTTGGCCTGAGGATCGCGTGGAGGAATCAAAGCGGCGAAACAACGGCTTGGGCTTACGGCCCGACGCCGATGGAAATTTTACTTAGCCATGCGACCGGGGTGGACTGGCAGATCGACCTGGGAGAGATCCTACGAAGTGGCCATGATCCCGAACAATGGCTGTGCGCTCACCGCGGAAGAATAGTTTCGGCTCATATAAGTGACTTCGATCAAGGCACGGGGAAGTTGGAAGTGCTGGGCTGGGGCAATACCGATCTGTCCAAGATGTTCAGGTACATCAACAAGATGCCGCGGTTGTCGACCCGGGTCGCAGCCGCTGATAGTGCGCTTTCACTGGCGCGTTGGAAAATCGGCTACGATCGCGTTGCCTCCCTGCGACACGGCTTCATGTTCGAAGGCGTCACTCATTTTGCACTCAAAGTCGTTGACCTCCAGGCACAGCTGGACTTCTACAGCGGCATAATGGGTTTCAAGGAAATGTTCCGGCTGCACAACGACAACGGAAGCGTTTTTCTTGTCTACATGAGGATTAACGACAGACAGTATCTCGAACTCTTTCCAGGCGCTCTGGGCTTAGAAACTCCGTCTCCCGATGCCAGAGGTTGGCAGCATCTTTGCCTGGACGTGGCAGACCTCGACCAGACAGTGGAAAGTCTTCGTTGCCGAGGAGCTACCATGTGCCTCTGGCGGGAGGATCTCTCAGGTATCTTCGAAGTCCAAGGAGCTGCAATCACGCGTGGACGCGACGGCAACCGACAGTCCTGGGTCAGAGACCCCGAAGGGAACCGGATCGAACTCATGGAACTCTCCTTGCGTGGGCATCAGTACGCTGCAATCGCCCGTCTGAGCGTGGGAGATCACGAGGTGTGAAAATATCATTAGTTCGCGCGGCCAAGAAGAATTCCTTGGAGATGCCGTCACAGAAGGATGGATATAATGGAGGAGAAGCTATGCTGATAGGAACAGATCCGGATGAACTCTCGGGACTACTGTCGACGCCTAATTCGCCCATCAAGGTCGAGCCGCTCGATCGCAGCCCCGTTGCATTCCGCTGCAACTTTCTATCAGCTGGGCCAATATCCATAGCCGATTGCGCTTATGATGGATCGCTTCTCGTTCAGCGGGAGGCGCCCGGCGACAAGATGATCATTTTTCTGCCGCGGCAAGGCGATCTAGTCTTCGACTTCCCTCGGAATCCCATACATTCTGCACCTGGGCAGGGTACCATTCTGGAAGGGGACCCCAGCAACGGTGGCCGCATATCCGGCATGCGGCGTCACCTGAGTTTGCTCATCGATAAGGCGAAAATTGCCGGTCACCTTAGCCATATGCTTGGTCGGAGCATCACGGGAAGGATCGACATCCGTCCCCATTTCGATTTGACGTCGGATCTGGGGCGTTCCGTAGTGGATCTGAGCGGTCAGCTGTATCGCGGTCTTCGCGAGGGCGCCTCGTTACGCCAATCGCCGTTGGCACTGGCCTCTCTTTGTGACGCGGTGACCTACCTCATCCTCGAAAATTGTCAGCATCGCTATTCAAACGAGCTAGCGCAATCTGCTCCTGCCCCGGCTCCACGTCAGATAAGGTGGGCTATCGAGTACATGCAGGAGCATATTGCCGAGCCAATATCGCTTATCGATATTGCGAACGCGGCCAAGGTCAGCGTCCGAACCCTGCAACAGGGGTTCCGCCATTTTAGAAACACTAGCCCAATGGCCTATCTGCAGGAAATGCGGATGGCCGCGGTTCATCATGATCTGCTCGACGGTCCGACCGAACGAAGAGTTGCAGAAATCGCTACAAACTGGGGTTTTCGGCATCTGGGTCGTTTTGCAGCCGAATACAGAAAGCGCTTCGGTTGCCCGCCGTCACATACGTTGAGGCGCTAGCAGTCTAGCCCAAACGCCTATGCCCCGCCGCGACTGGCTTTCGGAGACCTCATGGCCGCTGATGCAATTCCCTAAGGGAACTTTCAATGGCAGAACCGTGAATTTTTCACGTGGCGCGTCTAGAAATGATGGGTCAATTACCACCGCGCTACCTATTTTTCTCAGCGATCTCGTGATCTGAATGGGAGCGACGAATGCTGCGAACAATCATCCAAACGCCTGTTAAGGCTACTGGCACGGCAGACGCGGTCATTGTTTCCGCCTCGATGTGGAAGACCTCATGTGTTGCCTTCGCGACATAGCCGAAGAGGCCGACTACGTAATAGGAAATCGCCGCTACGGAGAGACCCTCCACGGTTTGTTGCAAGCGAAGTTGTAGTCGCGCTCGCTGGTCCATCGAATTGAGAAGGGTTGTGTTCAGCCGTTCGAGTTCGACCTCAATCCAACTGCGAAGAAGTCCTGTCGCGCGCGCCAGCTTTCGCGACAACTCCGCTTGGCGGCTCTCCACCGATCTGCACGTCCTCATGGCCGGGGCAAGCCTGCGCTCTAGAAACGAGCCAAATGTTTCGTATCCCGAAATCGGCGCCTCGCCCAACACCTTGATTCGTTCTTGGACAATGTCGTAATAGGCGCGGCTTGCGCCGAAGCGATAGAGGCAGGAAGCGGCACTTGCCTCCAATTCTGCGGCGAGGTGCGTCATCTCCACAAGGAGTTCATCGGCCTCGTCTCTGGCATGGCTGTTCATGCGTTGTGTGATTGCTGTGAAACGGTCCTCGATCTTTGCAATTGCCGGAGAAGCCGCAAGTGCGACAGGTAAACCGAGCATGGCGAAGGTGCGATATGTCTCGATGTCAAGGAGACGCTGAACCAGAGCCCCTCGGCCCGCGCTCGTGAGACAATGATCAATCACGAGAATCCGGGTGAGCCCATCTTCATCCTGACGAAAATCAGTCAGGATCGTCGCCTGGTTCGCCTTGACCTGGCTGTAGCACAAACTCTGAGGATCGAAGTAGGTAAGCGCTTCCTCGATGGGCAGGTCCCCTGCCCGTAACTCTAGCCGAATTCCGGAAATGAAGACTCCCGGCATGGCCCCCTCGTCAAACGGCAGATACGATATATGTCCCCCAAAGGTTTCCGTCGTCAGCGTATCCCAGAAGTAAGTGGAAAATTCAGTATGCCTCTCCCACCGTAAAGAGCCTTTGCCATTTGTTGCAGCATAGTGGTTTGCATCGGGTCCGGGTGCGGTTTCGTCGAAGGAATGACTAACGGAGGCGATGCACGCGCGATCCACCGCATCACCTTTGTCTCTTCGGAATGCGAGCTGAATAATGACTCGTGGGGTTTCGACCAGCAGATACGGCCTAGCGTGGATCTCGTTGAGCGCCCGAGCGCGCTCAGGCGATGTAAGGAGTCGAAATCCGTCCATTTTTCCTCCACCATATATTTCCACTGACATAGCAACTTTCATGCTCTGACGAAAGCCGATGTCACGACAAGCCGCGATTACACGCACGAGCAAATCCCACTGCGAGCTTGCTTGGTGCTGAGCTCACCAATTGAAATAGAAGCAGCCTGTGGCGGCGACAGGATTGCGGAGAAGCAAGGTGGGGCGCATCGATCGTATCAGGTCGCGACACGGCTCCAGTCCTTGATACTGACGAACATATTTTTCATCCGGTATCGTCTGTAGAGGCATCGAAACCGCTGTCGGCCAGAACCTTTTTGGCCCTGATACGCCCTCGACAAGTGCGTGTGCGACGTTGAATTCGCGGCCCCCTTTTTTGTCAAAGCGAGTTTCTCTCATCCGTTTTAAGTGCCTCTTCGTCCAAGATGCGCGATTAAAAACTGCAGCTTCGGAGCGGTAAGTACTTTGTTAAGTTAATACCGCGCTAGTCGACCATACGTACTGCGCTAGCTCTCTTATTTTTGAGAATCGAAGACGAGCAAAGACGCGGGGCGCATGAATTGGCGGTCAGATGACAGTGACCCGACTATTAAAACGCGCAATTGGGTAATGAAGACCCCATGCGCAATAATCTAGGACATTGATTAATGCCTCCAAGCATCTTCTCGCGCATCAGTACTAAACTAGCAATGCTTTCTGTGCTCGGCATTCTCCTCGTAACTGTCATGATCGTCACTGTCTGGCAAGGCAGCGCCTACGTTCATGAGCGTACGGCATATCAAAGAGACATGCTGCTCATATCACGTGAGATGGTCGAGGCTAAAGCAGCAGTGCGCGGGATGCAGATCGGTGTACGTGACTTACGCCTGAGTACGTCCGCAGAGGGCATTGCAAAAGCCAGCTCGAGCATCGCGGAACGTCATGAGACTGCGAGCAAGTTTCTGGACGTAACCTTAAACGGGATGCAATCCCATGATGAGAGAGAGCGGCTAGCCAACGTCAAGACTTTGGTCGAGACCTACTTCTCCCTGAGCCAGGAAATGACGAAGATCATGGCAGCTAAGGTGCAAGCTAGCGCCGAAGATCCTGCTCTGAAGGCAAGCGAAGCGTCAGTTATGGAGAAACTGCTCGTCGCCGCGACCGAAGCAGCAAATCTGCTCGACGAAGGCGTGGAATCGTTGAAATCGACAACGGTCCAGGCGGAGAAAGATGCGACCACTGCCTCGGCGTTGGCTTTGCGCCTCAATCTCGGCGCCGGTCTGGTCACGATTATCGCGCTGATCGCTGCTGCAATTTTCGGTGCTCGCGCGATCGCAAGACCGATCGGCCAAATCGGGGCGAGCATGACCGTTCTTGCGCAGGGGAATCTCGACACGAAAGTCCCTTTTGCTGATCGTCGTGATGAGATCGGTGAGATGGCTCGGGCCGTGGAAGTGTTCAAGCAGAACGCCATCAAGGTTCGCGACATGAACGCCGAGGAAGCGGCGTTGCAGGCCAAGAGTGTCGACCTGCAGTCGAGCATCGGCGAAGTAGTATCGGCGGCGGTCGCCGGCGATTTCACACGGCGCATCACCAAACGCTACGACAATGCTGATCTCGACCGGTTTGCAGCAAGCGTCAACGAGCTGGTGACCTCCGTCGACCGCGGTATTGCGGAAACTCGCCGCGTTATCTCAGCGCTTGCCGATGGTGATCTGACGGAAAACATGCGCGGCGAATTCCAGGGAGTCTTTGGCGAGCTGAAGAATAACGTCAACGCCACCATGGCCAATCTTCGGTCCCTATTGGGCGAGGTTCGTTCGGCGATTGACACGATCAATGGCGGGGCTGGCGAGATGCGTATCGCCTCCGGCGATCTGTCGAAGCGCACGGAACAGCAAGCCGCGGCTCTGGAGGAGACCTCTTCCGCACTTGAGGAAATCACTGTTGCGGTAAAGAGCTCGACCGAACGGGCGACGGAAGCCAGCCATATGGTCGATGAAGCCCGCAGAAGCACCGAGCAGTCCAGTGCCGTCGTCAAGGACGCCGTGGCTGCCATGGGGCGGATCGAGCAGGCATCAGGTGAAATCGGCCAGATCATCAACGTCATCGACGAGATCGCCTTCCAGACCAACCTTCTGGCGCTCAACGCGGGTGTCGAGGCGGCTCGTGCCGGCGACGCCGGAAAAGGATTTGCCGTTGTCGCACAAGAGGTGCGTGAACTGGCACAACGCTCGGCCACCGCAGCCAAGGACATCAAGGCGCTAATCAACAGGTCAGGTGATGAGGTTAACACCGGCGTCAAGCTGGTAACAGCGACGGGCGACGCCCTCGGGCTGATCCAGGACCATGTCATTAAGGTGAATGAGCACGTGCACTCGATTGCGACGGCAGCACGTGAGCAGTCGACCGGGCTGGCGGAAGTTAGCACCGCGGTCAACCAGATGGATCAGACAACCCAGCAGAATGCGGCGATGGTGGAAGAATCGACGGCGGCCACCAACCGGTTGGCGGATGAGGCTTCCAATCTGGCGCAGCTCATTGCGCGCTTCAGGCTCGGCGGTCCGGCTTCTGCACCGCGTGTTGCCCACCGCGACGGTAAGCCGGTCGCCTCGCCAGCGCGCGCCCTGACCCAAAAGCTTGCCGGCGCCTTCGGCGGACGCACTGCAGCCGCTGTCGCAACCAGTGAATGGGAAGAGTTTTGATGGACGGCGCGATCAACAGTGCAACGCAGGAAATCATCGCCTTCCATCTTGGCCACCAACAGTTCTGCCTTAAGACGACGTCGATCCGGGAAATCCGGGGATGGGCAGCGGCAACACCGCTGCCCCACGCCCCACCGCATGTGCTGGGCGTTATGAATCTGCGCGGTTCTGTCATTCCGGTGATCGACCTTGCGGCCAAGCTCAGGGTAACGAGCACCCTCGACACCAGCCGCAGCGCCATTGTCGTCGTGGAAGTGGGAGATGGCATCATCGGCCTGGTTGTTGATCAAGTCTCAGATATCTTGTCGATCAGCGGCGAGCGCATCCAACCGGTTCCCGACTTGGGCGCAACCTTCGATCCCGCCTTCTCCTACGGCATCATCCCACTCGAATCGGGCATGGTCTGCTTCCTTAATCTCGATCACATGCTTGCCAGCATCGATAACCGGATCGCAGTTGCCTAGCAGAATTTTGCCACTTTTGCTCTGCGGCCTCTCCTGAGGGCCGCGGAGCATTTCATGATTTCAATGAGAGTTCGCAAATGTCTAAAGTTATCGCAATCAATTTCGGTCGAAAGGCTGAGACGGATGCCGGCGTAGATTGCTCCAAAAATGCAGATCTGCAGCGCCTGGAGCAAGGCCGCCTGGAGTTGATCGAAATCACCAATTATCTCGAAGCGCTACGCGCGTGCCTTATCGCCCGTTCAGACGGCTCGGTCACCTAGCGTTGCTGAACCTATTTCCATGGACCTGTCCGGAATCCCGATGACTTCCGACCATTCTCAATCCGCCTGTTATGACCGGAGACATTCATGCTGCGTCTGCTATCGACATCAATCGCACGCCAAGTCGTCGCGCTCACCCTCGGCTTCCTTGTCATCAGCACCGCAGCAATCGTTGCTGTGACCTACTACAATCTCAGCCGAGACGTCATGGACAGTGCAGTGGCCGACGCGAAAGATGCCAGTCGGGCGATGGCAATTCTCTACACTGAGAACGAAGATGGTGCGAAAGTAGCTTTCCAGGATGCCGAGCTTGCTTCTGTCACCGAGGAGAAAATTCCGGCCTTCAACGATCATGGTCTTGTGGATCGGGTCGCGCAGTCGATTGCCGGGGTAGCAACGATCTTCGAAAAGCAGGGAAGCGACTATGTCCGCCTCTCGACAAATGTAAGGAAGCAGGATGGCAGCCGGGCGGTCGGTACCAAGCTCGCCGCCGATCATCCCGCTCAATCCGTCCTTGCCAAGGGCGAAGCCTATTATGGTCCGGCTCAGCTGTTCGGACGTGAGTTCATGACGGGTTACTACCCCGTAAAGAATTCTGCGGGGACCACTGTCGGCATTCTGTTCATTGGCATTCCAATGGAGGTTTATTTCGCTCGACTAAACCATCTGCAGCTGCTTGTTCTGACGGCCGGCGGAGTGGTGATGGCACTCGTCGGCTTCTTCGCCTTCTTTGCGGCCCGCCAGACAATAAAGCCGCTGCAGGCTTTGACTGCGACGGTTCATGCTATCTCAGCAGGCGATCTCAACGGCAACATTCCCTGCCTGAAAAAGAATAATGAATTCGGAAAGATTGGCCGCGCGTTGGAGGCCTTTCGCGACAACGCCCGCGCGCGCCATGATCTAGAGGCGCAGGCAGCCGAACAACGCGTTCTCGCCGAGGTCGAACGCAGCCGCAACGACACTGACAAGCGCACGCTTGACGAACAGATCGAGTTCGCGGTGAACCAAATAGCAGTTGGCCTTGGTCGCCTGGCACAAGGTGACGTCTCTCAGACGATCGAAACTCCATTTGTCGGCCGTCTTGAGCAGCTTCGCATCGATTTCAATGCCTCGCTTGTCCGCCTGCAGAATACCCTCACCTTTATCCGCGACAGCGCAACGGCAATCCAGCACGATAGCAACGCGATGCGCTTCTCGGCCGGCGAACTTTCGAAACGCGCTGAGGCACAGGCTGCCAATCTGGAAGAGGCAGCTGCGGCCGTGGAGGAAATCACCATTGCGGTCCGATCCTCGGCTGACCGCGCCCGCGAGGCAAACAATGCCGTGGCGTTGACCAAAAAAACGGCCGACAGCTCCGACAAAGTCGTAGGCGATGCCGTTGCCGCGATGAACCGTATCGAACAGGCGTCCAAGAAAATCGAACAAATCATCGAGCTGATCGACGATATCGCATTTCAGACAAACTTGCTGGCACTCAATGCTGGGATCGAAGCAGCACGCGCTGGAGAGGCAGGCAAGGGCTTTGCCGTCGTCGCGCAAGAAGTGCGTGAACTGGCACAGCGCTCCGCGGTGGCCGCGAGCGAGATCAAAGGCCTCATTGAACAATCAAGTCGGGAAGTTACGACAGGCTCCGAACTCGTGCAGAAAACAGGTGGCATGCTGGCTTCGATCAGCCAGGAAATTGTTGCGATCAGCAAGCATGTTGAGGCTATCGCTACAGTTAGCCGCGATCAGGCTACGGCCTTGCAGGAAGTCAACAGCTCCGTCAACTCGATGGATCAGATGACCCAAAAGAATGCAGCGATGGTGGAGGACGCGACGGAAGCAAGCCGTGGATTGGCCGAGGAAGCGGAAATTCTTATGAGCCTTCTGCAACAATTCCGTATCGAAGGCGCAGCTAAGGATGACCAGCAGGCGAAGCAAGCGGCCTGATTGCTGATGGTCGTCGTACGGTACAGTGAATGACGAAGCGACATTGAAACAGCGTCGCCCGATGCTTTTCAAAAGCAGGCAGAAACGCCGTCGGCCTTGTGGCTTTGGTGATGTCCACGCTACTCGCCTTCGTCCGAGCGCCCCAGTTCGCGCTGGTAGCGGTCCTTGAGTATGGACACGAACGTGCGTGTTAGGCTCGAATGCGGGCCGACTCGGATAGTCCCGATCGACCGCCGCTCCTGCTCCAGCGGATAACGGATCCTGACCAGCTTGCCGTTCGCAAGCTCGGGGCTGACATGATGGGTCTGGAATGCTGAGAGGAAACGCGAATTCTGGGTGATCGCGCGTCGCAAGGGGATCATGTCGACCTCTATCGCGACATTGGGTCCAGGAATTCCAGAGTCGTCGAACACCGCCGCAATCATCCGTGTAATGGACACGTCGGCTGGCCCGAGCGTCCAACGAGCGTTGGCAAGGTCTTCGACCGATGGACTGGGATTGTCGGCAAGCGGGTGCGACGGACTAGCGAAGATCGCTATTTCCTCCTCGGCGAGGACGTCCTGAACCAGGCCTTCCGCCTCCGGCCCGGTCAGCGTGTAGTAGAGAACGATGTCGAGATTATCTTGCTGCAAAGCTTGCAGCATCTCCGTAGCCGACCCGAACCGAAGTTCAGCACGGAATTCCGGATGTTTCTCGACTAGGCTGACAATACTTTTGCAGAACGGAATAAGAGGATGGACCATGACGACTCCCACCCTGAGAAGCTGTGCCGAAGCGTCATGGTGAGACTTGATGAAGCTTTCTGCCCGGCCGACCTGTTTCTTGATGTCGTTGGCGTGTGCGAAGACCAGTTCGCCGAAGGCAGTGAGCTCGATCCCCTTAGGACTTCTGGTCACCAGGATTCCACCGAGTCTCGCTTCGAGGTGCCGCAGCGTCCTGGTCAGCGAAGACTGCGAGACGTTGAGAGCATGGGCAGCACGATTGATGCTGCCCAGCTCAACGATCGCATGGAAGGTCATGAGGCCGTTGAGGGTTACCCAATGCATGCGGCAGCCGATCCTCCGGAAAAGAGCATGCTCATTTCACAATCACGGATGCAGCCTCAACATCGACATCTGTGAACTTGTTCTTTTTCATGATGTCATTCCACGCCTTGACCTGAGCGTCGGTGATGTCGACCGAATAGTTGGAGAACGGCACGTTCTTCATCGCTTCAGGCGGCAGCTTGAGGTACTTGGCGGCGATTTCATGCGACTTGTCCGGGTTGCTCTTGATGAAGGCATTTGCCTCGACCAACGCTTCCTTGAAGTCCTTGGCGGCCTTCGGGTTGTTTGCGACCCAGTCCTCGGTTGCCGTGTAAACGTTGGAAAGCAGGCCTTCGGGGAAATCACCTACAAACCAGCTATATGCCTTCCCGATGCCTGCTGCCTCGATGCGTGAGACGAAGGGTTGACCGATGGTGGCTGCGTCGATCTGACCATTGCGCATCACGTCTCCAATCTGCGGAAATCCCACCTCGACAAAGGTCACTTTTTCGGGGTCGACGTTGCCGTCGGACAGCCACTGCCGGAAGAGCACGTTGAAGTAGCTTCCGAGTGCACCGGATGCGACCCGTTTGCCGATGAAGTCAGCCGGGGAGTTGATGATCACGCCGTTGCGCACGACGATAGCTCCGTTGGGATTCGTCTTGGTGACAAACGTGCCGCCGGAAATAATCTTGATGGGGAAGCCGCCCGCCTTCGACTGGATGAGGCTCGGCGCAGTCACCGCACCTACCTGAAGACTATCAGCCAAGAGCGCCGGCGGCATGGACTGACTGTTTGGCATCTGGGTGATGGTCACATCCAGGCCGCGCTTTTCGAAGAACCCCTGGTCCTTCGCGACGAAGGCGCCAAGGTAGTCGATGACGGGTGTGAAGCCCACGTTCACCTTTACCGCCTGCGATAACGCGGGGGTTGCCAGGCCTAAGGCCATTACAAATGCGAGAACTGTTTTCTTCATCTTTCTTCCTCCTCAAAGACTTTCGTGTTTTTTGGCCGATTACGGCTTTCGCCAGGTCAGGAGACGCTTCTCCAACTGGGCGACGAGCAGTGCGGACAGGTAGCCGAGCAGACCGAGTAGGAGCACGCCCGCGAACAGGTCCGGTGCCTTGAACAGTCGCGCCGACGACAGGATGAACTGTCCGAGACCTTCGCGTCCGGAAAGCATCTCGCCGACGACCGACAGGATCAGCGCGTAGGTCAGGCTGATGCGTGATCCGGCGATTATGTCAGGCAGGGCATTCGGCAGCGCGATCTTCCAGATAAACGCCGTGCGGCCCAACTTGAGGATGCGCGCCACTTCGTTCAGACGGGGCTCGATAGACGAGAACCCGTGGATCGTGGCGAGCAGTGTCGGCCAGAGAGCCGAAAAGCCGATCACGGTCAGGACCATCGTCTCCGTCAGGCCGAGGATTGGGATCATTACCGGAATGATGGCGGACGCAGGCATTGGCCGAAGGTAGTCGAGCATCGGCTCAAGATATGACCGCGCCACTTTGGAGATGCCGATGATCGAACCGAGCACCACCCCAAGAAGGGACGCAAGCACCCACCCAAAGATCATCCGCTCCATGGTGGCGATGAGCCGATCAAGCAGAAGGCCGCCTGAGAAGCCGTTGATGAGCGCATTCATGGCTCGCTGCGGGCTTGGCAGGTAAATCGGCGAGATCAGGCCGAGATTGGCCTGGATCTGCCATAAGGCGATGACCAGAGCGGTAAAGACGAAGCCGCCAACGCGCCAGACGAAACGGGTGTCGGTCATCTAACTGCTCCCACAGAAGCAGCCGGACCGAAGAAGCGGTGCTGAGCGTATACGAGGATTGCGTTGAGAAACCAGCCGATGAAGCCGATCCAGACGAGGTAGGCGAGCGTGAGTTCCGGCCGCAGCGACTGGCTTGCCGACATCATCTCGAAGCCCATGCCTAGAGGGTTCGCCGTGACCTCGCATGTGACGGCGACGATGAGGGACAGACCCGCCGCTAGTCGGAAGGCGACGAAAATACGAGGCAGCGCGGCTGGAAGGATGATTTTGAAGGTCCGGTCCATGAGACCGAGCTGCAGGACCTTCGCCACTTCCAACAGCCGCGGCTCCACGCCCATCACGGCCGTGCGCGCAAGGATGAAGATCGTCCAGGTGCAACTGAATGCCACGCAGGCGCTCTCGAGCCGGTAGCCGAAGCCGAAGATCAGGATCATCACGGGAATCAACGCTGACGACGGGATCGGCCGCAGCGCTTCGGTCGTAACGTCGAGAACATAGTCGAGCCGCCAGAACAGGCCCCGGAAGATCCCCATGATGAGACCGATCACGCCCGCAATGGCGAGCCCTATCATGGCTGCGGAGAGGGTCTGACCGGTCGCCCGGAGAATCTCTCCGTTTGCCAGGCCGCGAGCCAACGCCAACGCAACCCTGCTCGGCGGAGCGAGACTGTCACTCTGGAACCCACCAACGCTGAAGACCAGCTCCCAAGCCGCCACCAGCAGGACGGGTATGACAAGCCCCCGCGGGAAGGTGAAGCGAGCCGCAGGAGCCTCTTCCTCTATCGCCATCGTAAGCTGGTTCATGCCTCGGTTTCCTGGATGAAGTCGAAGAGCTTCCGGCGAAGGTGCAAGAACTCCGCGTCCTCGCGGGAGGCGAGCTGATTGCGCGGTCGAGCGAGCGAGACGTCCTTTTCGATGCCGATGCGGCCTGGATTGGGCCGTAGGCCGATAACACGGTCGCCGAGATAGACGGCCTCTTCGAGGTCGTGGGTGACAAAGAAAACCGTCATTCCCGTACTCGCTACCAGTTGCAGGATTTCGTCCTGCAACGCCTGCCTCGTCATAGCGTCGAGGGCACCGAAAGGCTCGTCCATCAACAGCACCGTCGGGGACTGCGCGAGGCAGCGCGCAATCTGAAGCCGCTGCTGCATGCCGCCTGACAGCTCAGACGGGTACTTCGCCCCCTGCCCGCCTAGCCCGACTTTCGTCAGGAGATCCTCAATGATGGCCTTTCGCTGCTCCTTCGGCGTCTTGTTTGCCTCAAGGGCGAGCTCGACATTTCCGTAGGCGGTGCGCCACGGCAGCAGCGCTTTTCCATAGTCTTGAAACACGACAGCCACATCCTGACGCGGCTCGACGACGGCATTGCCATCGATCCTCACAGACCCACCGCTTGGCTGGACCAGCCCGGCAACTGTGCGGAGTAAGGTCGTCTTGCCGCATCCGGAGCCTCCGACGATGCACAGGAACTCGCCTTTTGCGATGTCCAGGTTTATTCCCGTGAGGACCGGGCGGCGGCCCAGGCTGACGTTCACATCGGAAAGGGATATCAGCGTCGTGACACCAGTGTTCCGGCCACTGGAAATATCGAGCATTTGCGCCTGCATTGAACCTCCTCTTGCCGACATGGTCGACTAAATCCTTTTCAGCCATCCCCGGATGGCGGCTTCATCTCCCACGGAAGGCCGATGCCCGGCGGCAACCATCGAAAGGTCCACATGAGCGCCCGCGGCCCTCAGTGCGTTCGTGAGCTTCATGGTTTCCGCGGGTGTTACGACCTCATCCGACATTCCGCCTACGACGAACACCCTGGTGCCGCTGATCGGCACAGGACGGGCTTCTTTGAAAGGAACCGCCGGACGCAGGAGCAGCGCCGCACTAAGAGGCGGAGCGCCGCGGTACAGCGCAGCCACGATGATATTCGCACCATTCGAGAGACCGATAGCCACGGGTGGTTTCACTCGGTAATTCGCGACGAACTCCAAAATGAATGCGTTTAGATTGTCCGCCCTCCGCTCGAGGTCGGCCTCGTCTAACTGCCCTGTCCCGAGCCGCTTGAAGAAGCGCAGCTTCCCATCCTCAACGACCTGGCCTCTCAGACCAACGATGGGGGCATCTGGATCCGCGATCCTTGCCAGCGGCACAAGCTCGTTCTCGTCACCGCCTGTCTTGTGGAAGGCCAGGATCGGACGACTGCCCTCGTTAAGCTTTCCAAAGACGTGATATTCGAACCCCTGAAGGGATTGCCGCTCCGACATGATCACTCCGGGACGTTAAGCGGACGATTCGCCAAGAAATCCTCGAGGCTTCGAAGTTTCGAGGCCGTTCCCTTCCCCTGGATCTCTACACCTTCGAACCTCGACGCCTCATAGAGCCAGCTCTTCGGAGCAGGGTATTCCCACGAATGCCTGTTCCCTCGATGCCAGCGCATGGGGACATCTTCCGCATCGCCCATCTGAATCGGCGGCGACATGATTTCCACTCGATGGCCGTCCGGATCCCTGAAGTAGACATAGAGGGCATGGCCCTCGCCGTGCCGCGCCGGGCCACGCTCTAAATTCGAGGCGTAACCCAGAGAGCTAGCAGTATCGAGTGCGCGGAAGAGGTAGGTCGAGTCGGCGACGATGTAAGCGAAGTGATGGAGAACCGGACCGGGGCGGGCCAGAAAGACGATGTCATGAGGATTGTTCTTCCGGTACATGAAGATGCCGAGCGGTGTCTCGTCGTGTTCGCCGTCGACGAAATAGTCGGAGATCCGGAACCCAAGATCAGTGTAGAACTCGCTTGCCTTTGCGACGTTCGGCGTGAGCAGTTGGACGTGATCGTAACGGAGTGCGGCCGCTCCCTTCTGGACATGGAAGTTGTCATGAAGCCTGTGCTGCGCAGGCATGGTCGCGCAGAACTCGAGCGGCACGCCGATGCTGTCGGCTACATGCAGCGTACGTCCTTGGTGAGCCACATCTACAAACGCCGGACTGCGGCCCGTTTCTGAGAAGTAATCGAATGCCCGGTCGAGATCCGCGTCGCTGTCCACTCGGAAACCGAGCCGCTGACACGCGGGCTGGTCCTTCTTCTGCACCAGCGTCAAACTATGATGGGCGCTTTCCTCGACGCCGCGAAGGTAAACAACGCCCTCTCCCTCGGCTGAAACGACGAGTCCGATTACGCCCGTGTAAAAGGCAACGCTCGCTTTAAGATCGGAAACAGCAACCGAAACGTGGCTAGCGCGCCGGATGGAGAACGCTGGCGACATGTTGGTAATCGGTACGGTCATGGAAAGGCCACTCCTCATCTGCAGCGCCATCTATATCGATATTTTTTGTGTCCGCAAGATATATCGATAAAAATTATTTTGTCGATATTTTCTTGACAGGACAAAAATTCTGGATGAAATGGCGCAATCAATTTGATGGGAAGGGACATTCGTGTCAGGAATTCCGAAACCACCCCGGGACAAGAACTCCCCAGTTTCTCAGACGACGACCGTCTTCGAGCAAATTCGCAGCGACATCCTCCATGGCGCGCTCGAACCCGGCTCAAAGCTGAAGATCGAATTGCTCATTGAAAAATACGACACCGGGGCTACGCCCGTGCGAGAGGCGCTATCGATCCTTTCCACTACAGGGCTCGTTGAGCGGATGGAGAACCGCGGTTTCCGGGTAGCGGTCGTCAGCGCCGAGCATTATGCAGAAATTCTGTGGACACGCTGTTTCGTCGAGGAACGTGCGATCCGCGAAGCCGTGCTCCATGGCGGACGCGAATGGGAAGAGAAGGTCGTGCTCGCACAGTACCATCTGCAGCGCGAATCCAACCGCCTTGAGGCTGCTGACGACGATGCGCTTAAACAGTGGGAACGCGCCCACGAGGAATTTCACACCGTCCTGATTTCAGCATGCCCGTCGAAACCCCTGTTGCGCTTCTGCGAGCAGCTCTACAACGAGAGCAACCGGTATCGTTACATCGCTCGCCTTGGCCGCGGATCGAGGTCTGGAGCAATCGAAGAGCATAAGCGGATCGCGGACGCGGCGCTGAAGCGCGACGGCGACCTCGCAGGAAGCCTTCTCGTGGAACACTATCGGCACACGGGCGACCTTCTCAAGGCGCACCTCGATGGTTTCGACCCTCACGCCGGAATGAGACCAGCACTCAAAATTACCGAATAAAGATAGGGATCGAAAATGCGCATTTGCCGTTTTGATGACAATCGGGTTGGCGTTGTGGAGGGCGATGAAATCGTCGATGTCTCCGCGATCTTGGATAGGCTCCCGCCCGTGAAATGGCCCTACCCCCGTGGCGACGCGTTTATCGCCAATCTTCCGGACCTGATGCCAGAGATGCGGAAGATCGCTGCCGATGGCCGCCGCCTCAAGCTCGCTGAGGTCAAGCTTCTCAGTCCTGTGGCGCAGCCTGGCAAGATCGTTGCCGCACCTGTGAACTACAAACTTCACCTCGAAGAGGCACGTGCCGACCAGGGCATCCACTTCGGCTCGCACGTAAAGACGATCGAGGAATGCGGAGTATTCTTGAAGGCGACCAGCTCCATGATCGGCCCGGCCGATCCCGTCGTTTCCGACCGCTCCGACAGACGCACGGATCACGAGATCGAACTGTGCTTTGTCATCGGCAAGAAGGCGCGGCATGTCCGCGAGGACAACGCTCTCGACTACGTGGCAGGATTCATGATCGGTCTCGACATGACGATCCGAGGCCCGGAGGAGCGCAGTTATCGCAAGTCGCGCGACACGTTCACGGTATTCGGGCCGTGGCTCGTGACCGCCGACGAGTTTGGCGACCCCTCCGCGGTCGACTTCGAGTTGAAAATTGCAGGACAGACGCGTCAGAAAGCCAACACCCGCGATCTGATATTCGATTGCAGGAAGCTGATCGCGTACGCCTCCGAGGCGTATACGCTAGAACCCGGCGACGTGTTCATGACGGGAACGCCGGAAGGAGTTGCGCCCGTAGAACCGGGTGACATCCTCAACTGCCGGATCGACGGCATCGGCGAGATGAACGTGGCCGTCCGGGCGGCCTGATATGCTCGCACTCAAGGATGCGCAGGAAATTGCGTCCGCCGCCCTCACCTATGCAACCTCCCGGCAGCTCATGCCGCTAAGCGTCGTTGTTCTTGACCAGCGCGGCGTGCTCAAAGTCGCCGGGACCCAGGACGGGGCGAGCCTGGCCCGTCCTGATATTGCACTGGCCAAGGCCAATGGCGCGCTCTCGATGGGAATGGGTTCTCGCGACCTCGCGAAGGCGGCGATCAACGCGCCGCACTTCATTCAGTCCCTTTCAACAACGATCCGGGGTGGCATCGTCCCGCACCTCGGCGGAGTGCTTATCAGAAACGCCGACGGCCAGCTTCTTGGCGCTGTCGGGATTTCCGGAGACAGGGGGGATCGAGACGAAGCCGCTGCAATACACGGAGTGCAGACAGCCGGCTTTGTCGCCGATGCGGGAGCGAGCGAATAGCTCGACTGCGAGTTATGCGGGCCGTAGCCGCTCTGCATAACGCTATCGCAAAGGAGCATAATCGAGTTCGTGAGAGACCTGATAGGGTCCTTTCATCAGGAGGATACCCATGAACCAGACCATATCGATTTCATCGCTCGCCCAGTCGCGAGCAGCAGAACTGAAGGCCTCGATGAAGGCCATCGCAAAACGGGTGGGCGATAGATCCGCCCAGACGGATCAGGAGCGAGTCATCTCTCCGGACACGATCGCAGAGCTTGAAAAGGCTGGCTTGCTAAGGGCCTTGCAGCCCGCGCGCTGGGGCGGAGCCGAGATCGTGAACACCGATTGGCTCGATCTTATCGTCGAGCTCGCCCGGGAGTGTGGCTCGTCGGCTTGGGTTTACAGCGTCCTAACCGCCCACGCCACGGCCATCGCCTGTTTCCCTCGTGAAGCCCAAGCCGAGATTTGGAATGAAAATCCACTTGCAGTAGCATCTTCCGCGGTCGCGCCCACGGCAACCGCCCGTACGGTTGAAGGCGGCTATATCGTCAGCGGCAAGTGGAGCTTCTCCAGCGGTTGCGACTACGCCCAGTGGGCTCTGGCCGGAGCCCGCGTCAACAACGGCGAAGGCAAGCCCCCAGGCATGATCTTCACGCTCATCTCCTTCAAGGAGCTAAGGATCGAGGACGATTGGCGGGTTCTCGGGCTCCGGGGCACGGGCAGCAAGTCCCTGCACGCGGCCGACGTTTTCGTTCCAGAGCACCGCACGCTTCCGTTCAAGCAGATCATGGACGGCAATGCCGTCGGCGCATTGGATTACGAGACGCCCTACTATCGCTCACCGCGCCATGCATGGGCTCCGTCAGGCCTAGCTGCCGTAGGCGCGGGCATCGCACTCGGCTTCGTGGACAAGTTCGCTGAATACGTTCGCGAGCGTAAAATCTTGACCGGTGCGTCGATGGCCGATCTCGACACGATCCAGCTGAAGATTTCGGAGTCGGCTGCAGAAGCCGAAGCCGCCCTGCGCGCCCTTAAGGGTAACACGGCGGAAGCTATGGCCGAGGTCGCTGCAACAGGAACTCTCACGCTCGAGACCCGTGCGCGCTGCCGCCGAGATCAGGCGTTCGCCACCCGTCTCAGCACGTCGGCGGTTGACCGTCTCTACACTGCCGCAGGCGCATACGCTCTCTACGAAGGCAACAGCATGCAGCAGGCTTTCCGCGACATGCATGCCGTCGCGGGCCAGATCGTCCTTAACTTTGATGCAGCCGGGAAATCTTTCTCACGCGTCATGCTGGGCCGTCAGCCCGACGACCTGTTGCTCTGAGGAGGCGACGATGAAAACCATGGAGATTTCGGATGAGCTGCCTTCCTGCAGCCGCGACGACTTTCGCATGGCAATGCGGAAGCTTCTCGGCGGCGTGACGCTGATTTGCACGAGGAGCGGCGACCGTTCCTATGGCATGACGGCGACGGCCGTCTGCTCAGTCTCTGCGGATCCGCCGACCCTTCTCGTGTGCCTGAACAGGAACGGCAGCACCTGCGCGGCAGTCAGCGAAAGCGGTTTGTTCTCAGTGAACCTGCTCAATCCTGAAAATGTCGATCTGGCAGGTGCCTTTTCCAGTGCAGCTGCGGATCAGCAAGATCGCTTCTCGGCCGGTGAGTGGACCGTTCTGGAGACGGGTGTTCCGGTCCTTCGGGGCAGCGCGGCGAGCTTCGACTGCGAGGTCACCGAGGAGATCGACAGCGGCTCGCACCGTATATTCATCGGGCGCGTCCGGACGGTATCGAAGTCTCGCGGGGATACCGCCCTCGGCTATTTCGCGGGCTCGTTCGTCGTACCCGCTCTGCTATCGCAACCAGTCGTGTAAACGCGTTAGGAGGAGTTTAATGGCAGACCAAGTGGCAGCGAAGCCTGAACTGATTGTCCCGGCTCCAGGTGAGTACGTTTTCGATCTGTCCAAAGGCGATGCCATCGCCGCAGGACCCGGATACACTTCCGCGGCGGGGCGGGTGGTGAAGGGCGACCGGATGATGGTGGGGCTGATGCGTCTCGCCGCCGGACAGGCCACCGAAACCCACTCCCATCCGAACGAGCAATGGACCTTCGTCGTCGAGGGGATATTCCTCGCCGAGATCGGCGACGAGAAATTCGCGGTCGGACCGGGTAGCGTGGTCTATCAGCCAGCCAACATCCTGCACGGTGGAAAGGCGGGACCAGACAGCGACCTCGTTTTCTTCACAGTCAAGGACAACTCCCACGGTCTCTACGGCACGAGGGCCTGACATGAAGCACCCGTCATTGTTCGACCTGGAAGGGTCGGTGGCTTACATCACGGGCGCTGCCGACGGCCCCAAGGCCTCGCTGGGAGCGACCTTCGCCCGCAGCCTTGCAGCGGCAGGCGCCCAGGTGGGGCTGGTCGACATCAATAGCTGCGCATCCGTTGTGGACCAAATTAACGCCTCGGGCGGAAAAGCCGTGGCGGTTTGCGCCGATGTGAGTTCCGAGGAGGAAGTCGCCCGGGCGTTCAACGAACTCCGAGCCGCGATCGGGCAACCGACTATTCTCGTTAATAACGCCGCGGTCGGCTCTAACATTCCGCCCGTGCCGGTGTCTGCGCTGGCAGAGTGGACATGGGATCAGGCGATGAATGTGAACGTCCGCGGATCCTTCCTGTGTTCGAAGGTCGCATCGGGGCTCATGGCTGAGGCAGGATACGGCAAGATCGTCAACATCGGGTCGACCGTCTCGCGTCAGGGCCTGGACCAGCGACTTCACTACGTCGTAGCCAAGGGCGCGATTGAGGCGATGACACGGGCGCTCGCAAAAGAGCTGGGCAAGGACGGTATCCGTGTAAATACCCTTGCTCCCGGCTTCGTCATGAGCCGCGCCGTGGAGAGAGCGATGTCCGAACGCCCGGGGCTACACAAGCAAGTCCTCGAGGCTCGGTCGATCCAGCGGGACATCTCCGCCGAGGATCTGATCGGCACGCTCCTCTTCCTCTGCTCCCGTGCGAGCGATCCGATTACTGGGCAGTATTTCTCGCTGGACAACGGCAGCTTCTTCACATGAGTGAATGCTGGGTCAAATCATGAACATTGCGGTCATCGTCGGCAGCCTTCGCAGAGGCTCCTTAAACATGAAGCTTGCGCTCGCGCTCGAAAGCCTCGCACCCTCGCCCATGACAGTCCGCTTCGTCCCCATAGGAGATCTGCCGCTCTACAACGACGACCTATGGGCAGATCCACCCGTATCCATTGTTCGTTTCAAGTCCGCGATCGCTGCGGCGGATGCTGTGCTCTTCGTCGGCCCCGAATACAATCGGTCGATCTCCCCTGCCATCAAGAATGCAATCGACTGGGGAAGCCGTCCTAAAGGATCCAGCATATGGGAGGGCAAGCCCGCGGCGGTGGCCGGCGCAAGCCCCGGCAACATCGGAACGTCCGTTGGCCAAGCACACCTCAAGTATGTAGCTTTGACGGTAGGCATGGCAGTGCTCGCCCTGCCGGAAGTCTATCTCAGCCTACGCGACGACGACTTCGATTCATCTGGCGGGATAGAAAACGAAGCGACCAAGGGCTTTCTCTCCGGATTTCTGAACAGCTTCTCTCTGTGGATCGAGCGGCTTGCTCCCGACCCGCTGAACTCAGATTACGACGGCTTAGGCAGAAGCAGATCACAAGTGCGTTGAGGTAAACGATCGGGGCCCTTGACGCAGGCCCTCTGCTGGTCGTGTGCGAGGCGCAGGTTCTTCGAGCTGGCCGACGTTGCCACGAATACCGCCGCGGTGGCCGCGCTGCGCCAATCCTGCCGGTCGCTCTGGAAGCCGTCAAACTGACCGATGTATTAAAGACAAACTCATTCCCGCTCCCGTCGGCCCGTTTCACCCTTCTTAGCCTCTCAGAGCATCAAGATCGGACCCGCTGACCCGCAGTAAGCCTCAATGGTCATGCCGCCGACCGATCACGGTCAAATTTGCCGTCACTATGGTCCACCCCGCGCAAGCTGAATTGTGAGATCCTGTCTCGCAGCAGCTTCGCGTCCATCGCGAGCGTTTCTCCCACCGTGCTCACCTCTTCCACCATGGTGGCGTTTCTCTGGGTGGCGATATCCATCTCGGTGATCGCCGCGTTGACTTCTGACAACCTCGCCGACTGCTCTCTGGAAGAGACTACAAGCACCTCGATATGCGATCCGATTTCCCCTATGCTCTGATCGATAAGCGTTAGCGCGGTTGCCGCCTCCGTTACCAGCGCCACCCCGTTCGCCACGTCTTGATGTGACTGATGGATCAGACCCTTGACCTCTTTTGCCGAAGCTGCACAGCGTTGCGCGAGCGACCTGACCTCCTGTGCGACGACCGCAAAGCCTTTACCAGCCTGTCCGGCTCTAGATGCTTCGACGCCAGCGTTCAGAGCCAGCAAATTGGTTTGGAAAGCAATGTCATCTATCACGGCAACCGCTGTGGAGATCAGATTTGACGACTCTTCGATCTGAGACATCGCCTTGATCGCTTCGCCGACAACGACACTTGATTTCTGAGCGCGCTTGTTGGCATCGCTCGCTGTAAGCCTCACTTCATCAACGCGCTTGGCCGAATCGAACAAGTTCTTGGTGATTTCATCCAGGGCTGCGGCGCTTTCTTCGAGCGAGACCGCCTGCGTCTCTGTTCGACGCGACAGGTCGTTCGCGCTGCGACTGACCTCCCGGGCGCGAGTGTCGATCGATATAGCGGCGGACGCGACGTCGCCGAAAGCGCTATTGAGCCGCTCGGTTGTCTCGTTGAAGTCTTGCCTTAGTGGCTCGAAATCATCGGCCAGTCTATCTTCCAGGGATCGGCTTAGGTCGCCAACCGACAGGCGCTTAAGCGCCGCAGCCAGAGTGTCGGTGGCTTCCACCATGTCCATAGCTCGCCGCTTCTCGATCGCTGCTTGGAAGCTTTCCTTTTCGTCGGCAGACCTTCGTGCTTGCGCTGCGTCGCGCTCAAGTTCGGCCGTCCTAAGCCCGTTGTCGCGAAATACCCGCACGGCCTTCGCCATCCCGCCAACTTCGTCGCGCCGGTCCGTACCGCTAATTTCCAGGTCGAAGTTGCCGTTCGCAAGCATTTCCATATCGAGTGCAAGTCTCTGGATCGGTTGGGCGAGCCAGTACCGCATGGCGTAGAAGCCGAAGACAAGAACGGTCGCTAAGCCAGTCAACATTCCGCCAATCGTGAGGACCGTCGCCTTGTGCGATCGAGCGGAAAGGCTCTGACTTTGCGCAGATGCCCCGTTCGAAACTTCCGCGAGCAGGGTGTTGATTTGCGGCGTAACCGCCTTGAACCGTGGCTGGCAGTCCTTGGAAAAAAGCGCCTGCGTTGCGGAACGCGATTTTCCATCGGTGGCCTGTCCGGCCTGCGCAATCGTCTCGGAACAGAAATTGTCGATTATCTTCAGGCCCTCGGCCTTGAGATCCTGTATCCGCAGATTCTCAGGCAGGGCGGCCGCTGCGGCATCCATAAAGCCCACGAACTCTTCTTTGTTTTCGCCAATCTCTTTCAAAGCTGCGGCTGCCGTTACGGCGTTCCTAGCAACCACCAGTTCGCCGATGGTTGCTCTCGCCCCTTGCAGCGATCTATTTGCCTGACCCAATGCAACGCTGGCGCCCATCTCCTTGTCGATCAAACCGGTATAGCTCGTGACGATGTGGGACATCTGCATCCCCACCGACAAACCAGCGACTAACGAGACCGCACCTGCAATGACGAGCAGCAGGCTGAATTTACCTACAATCCTCACGTTCTTCATATAATTGCTTCCGCGCTGTGGCAGGTCATCGCCGACCCCTCCCTGCCTGCTAGTCCATCGGCAGGGACATTAATACGTATGCAAGTATAATATTCGTTAAGAACACTCGGTGCTCGTGCCGGAAATTCCGCCGTCCTTTCGAACGAAGGACCCGATCTACGCTAGGACCAAGTTCTCAAGCTGGGCGTGGAGTTGCTTCGACACTGCGTAGCAATCGTCTTGCTGCTGCTTTTTGCAAAAGGTCTCCGAAGACCACCAGTCATTGTACCCAGTAGCTTTGACAGCATCGGTCCATTCCTTCAGATCAAGCACGCCCTGGCCTGTAGGGACGTCACGAAGCAAAACTTCGTTGGGCACCCCGCCTTCAAACTTAAGCGCGTCGCACACATGCACTCCAAAAATCCGCTCTCGAGCGATACGTGTGACGTCCTCTGGGGTGTCTCCGGACGTATAGCAATGCCAATAGTCGATCACCATTTTTAGGTTCTCGCGGTCGGCCTTGTCCAGGAGTTCAATCTGATCTTTCAATGTGTTCAGGGGCGACCACGCAAGTGCCTCCAAATAGATGACGATGTTACGCTCTCTAGCCATATCAGCAAGCAGCGCTAGATTCCGCGCGGTAATCGAGACTTGCTCCTCCCGGTCATAAGCGAGTACCCCGGAGTACCCCTTCATCGGGCGACCTGCTCGGTGAGCCTCGACCGCCTTGTAGTCTAGCGGACCGTTTATGACCTGAACGCCCCTCGCGCCGACCATGGCCGCGATATCCAATACCTCTTTTGCTTGTGTCAACAACGCGGCGTGATCCGGACCGTGTCTTTCGATGTCAATTATGGTCCCAACCCCGTACACTGACAGGCCATCGAGAGCGCGCGCCAATTCCTCTCTTGAGCGTCCTGATGCAAGAAATTCACGGACTTTGTTGGCTGTGATTTCAATCGCGCCGTAGTTGCTCTGTCTAGCGATGTCGAGTTCCATCACCAGGTTCGAATGTTTCGCAACCGTGGTATTGAATACCAGGGTGTTAGTGCCTGCCATTGGTCGATCTCCAGTTTATTCCAACCAGCGTCATGAGCCGGTTATCCAATGTAAGCGCGATATGGCTCCACGCCGACGCCTTAGGCGCGACGGACCCATCGCTGCGCGATCCCCAAACCCGCTACGCAAAGCAGCAGCAAAATGAGATAGAGAAATGCGGTTCGCAGGTCCGTTTTAGCGGCAATCACTCCTATTACGGCAGGTCCCGTGAGCGCTCCCGAATATCCGCACATCGTGACGAGGGAGACAGCCGAACCGTGCGGAACATCGTGCTGCGTGCCGATCGATGAAAACGCCACAGGAACTATGTTCGCCGAACCTATCCCAACAATTGCATAGCCGATAGCGCAGAGCCACTGCTGAGGCGCGAAGACGATCACAAGCAGACCGGACGCGGCGAACAATGCACCCAACGTTACCGTTGTTCTGGCTCCCAGCTTCGTTACGATCGCGTCTCCCGTTAGACGGGTACACGTCATCGAGACAGCAAAGATAACATAGGCATAGCCCGCGTACCGAGGATCGACCGCCCAACTCGCTACGGTCAGGAGTGCGCTCCAGTTCAGCAGGACGCCATCAATCAGGAAAAGCGAGAAGCAGATAAAGGCGACAATAATGATGAATCTCGTCGGTACGGAAAAGCTAAGCCCTCTTGAGCTCCTCGATTTCAAAAACCTGTTCGAGATTGGCGCGTAAACCACTAGCAACACGATCCCTATGATCATGCCGATAACCGACGGGGAGACGTTTCCGGCGAGCATACCTACTGACGCAATTGACCCACAAATTCCGCCGAGGCTATACATTCCATGAAACCCTGGCATCAAAGTCCTAGCCGCTCGCCTTTCCACTTCGAGGCCGTGGATATTCATCACACAGTCGAGGCCGCCAAGCGCAGCCCCGAAGACAAACAGCAACGCAGCCGAGATCTCGATATTCCGGCTGACGACCAAGAGGGGGAGCGATGCCGCAAGCAGCAGGACGCACACCGCGATCGGCTTCGTGCATCCATACTTAGAAGCGACAGCGCTTCCTACGGGCATACCGAGTAGCGAGCCGCAGCCTAGCAGCCCCAGAAACAATCCAAGTTGAGCTTCATCGAGCGCGAGGCCTGACTTGACGAAGGGGACCAGAGGCGACCAAGCCGCGATCGCCGTGCCTGCTATGAGAAACACGATTCGCGTTGCCGCTGCAGCCCGCGTGACTTGGCGGCCCTCGTTGAGCAAGGTGTTATCCATCTCGTTCCTCCCAGATGTCGCGAACGTTGCATACGAATGCAAAAAAGCAAAGAGGAAATTACACGATCGCTTATCTCGCAGTTGCTGGTTGCCAATATCGTTCCTGCGAACCGGCACTCCGGACTGCAATTGATTTCATGTAATAAAATTGAACTTTTCCCCGTAAAGCACAGACAAGGGCGACGAAGCGCTGGGTTGACTGCTTCATGATGCGTCAATTTCGCCGCAGCTGCGAAATTGCCGTGAATTTTGTTTTTATGAATAGCTATTCAACGGCGTTTCAAGCCGTGAAAAGAACCAGCCGCCCGCCTTGGGCAGGCGGTCATCTGGGGAACCGCGCCTAGCAGCGCAAAATGAGGAGATTATGATGAGAGTGAAGTCTGTACTGATGCTCGCTACTGCCCTGATGTCGTCGGCTGCAGTCACGCGTGCAGAAGAACCATCTGCGGAAGTGATCAGCCACTGGGTGTCGGGCAGCGAGTCCGCAGCTTTGGGCAAGATCAAAGACGCTCTCGCTGCCAAGGGAGTTGGTTTCAAGGATTCGGCCATCGGCGGCCTATCAGGCGTAAATGCGTCGCAAGCGCTCCGCGCGCGTATCATCGCAAAGAATCCGCCCACCGCAATGCAGATGTATGGCTTCGAGCCGATCACGTGGGCTCAGCAAGATGAAGTGCTCAATCTGGACGACCTGGCGGCGAAAGGAAAATGGGACGAGACAGTGCCCCCCGCGCTCCAAGCCCTGTCCAAATATGACGGTCACTGGATCGCCACGCCCGTGAACATGCAGCGCACCAACATGCTTTGGCTAAACGCAAAGCTTTTCAAGGAAAAGGGAATCGAGCCGCCCAAGACCTGGGACGACGTGATCGCGGCAGGCGAGAAGTTCAAGGCCGCTGGTATCATTCCTCTCGCTGCCAGCGATGAGCCCTGGCAGGTTGCCCTCATCTTCGACTCCCTACTTGCCGACTTGAACGGACCGGACTTCTACAAGAAGGTCGCTATCGATCTGGATGAAGACGCAATCAAGAGCCCGGAAATGCTCAAGGTCTTCGATTCTTTGCGGAAGGTCCGCGGCATCGTCGACGACAACTTCGTGGGTCGGAACTGGGCCGATGGCACGGCGCTCGTGGCGAACGGCCAGGCGGCGATGCAGCTGATGGGTGACTGGGCGAAGGGTGAGTTCGCCGGCAAAGGGCTCAAGGCCGAGGAAGACTATCTTTGCATCGGCACGCCAGCTCCACAAACCATCTACCAGTTTGTCTCTGACGTGTTCGTTTACTTTAAGAACGACGACGAAAAGCAGAAAGCAGCATCCCTCACGCTCGCAGACGTCATTATGGACCCAAAGGTTCAGCATGACTTCAATATCGTTAAGGGCTCTATTCCTTCTCGCTCAGACGTCGATATGAATGGCTTCGACAAATGCTCTCTCGACGAGAAGGCTGCGCTCGAGGAAGCATCAAAGAACAATACTCTCGTCGGCAACCTGTCGAACACCTCGGCGACATCGGCCGAGTTCACGGCAGTCTTCTCGGAAGTCGGGGCGAAGTTTTTCGTCGGCAACATGACCTCACAAGAAGCCGTGGATCTGCTTGTATCTGGCATCGAAAATGCGCGCTGAGCCCGTCTTGGGGTGACGGCTCACCTGACAGGGCAGTAGGCGACGCCTACTGCCCACCCCTATTGTCTGGAAGAACCAATGAAACAAAAAAACAGCTTCAACTCGGCGTTCGAGCGGCATCTCCCTAAGCTCGTGCTGGCGCCGACGCTGGCCCTCGTTCTGATCGCCGTGTACGGATTTTCCCTTTGGACCGGGGTTGTTTCCTTCACCGGGTCGAAAATGATGCCCGTGTACAATTTCGTGGGTTTCGAGCAGTACGTAAGGCTTTGGACCACGCCCCGCTGGCACACGGCCGTGTACAACCTCGGCATCTTCACCTGTCTGTTT
This sequence comes from Rhizobium sp. BK060, assembly GCF_014193145.1. Lineage (NCBI taxonomy): Bacteria > Pseudomonadati > Pseudomonadota > Alphaproteobacteria > Hyphomicrobiales > Rhizobiaceae > Rhizobium > Rhizobium sp. BK060. The sequence continues at coordinate 22,560 of NZ_JACHYW010000010.1, read as the reverse complement.
CTGGTGATCACAACGTCGCTTGGGTTGTTCCTGGCAATCCTGCTCGACCAAAACGTCCGGGGCGAGGGTTTCATTCGGAACATCTACCTCTACCCGATGGCGATTTCGTTTGTGGTGACGGGCACTGCGTGGAAATGGATTCTCAATCCTGGCTTCGGAATCCAGCGAGTTGTCAACGACCTTGGCTGGACGTCTTTCACGTTCGACTGGATCGTGCGCCCGGAGTACGCAATCTTCACCGTTGTACTCGCTTCGGTCTGGCAGTCTTCGGGCTTTGCAATGGCAGTCTTCCTAGCGGGACTTCGCGGGATCGACGGATCATTGATCAAAGCTGCGCAGATTGAAGGTGCAGGGCCCTTCCGTATTTACACAAGCATTATCCTGCCAATGCTCCGTCCGGCTCTCCTAAGCGTCCTCGTCCTGCTCGGACACATTGCCATCAAGTGCTTCGAGCTCGTTTTGGCGCTCACCAATGGTGGCCCCGGCGTGGCCACGGAGATGCCCTCCACGTTCATGTACGGGGCGACTTTCCAGAGAAACCAACTGGGGATAGGCGCAGCTAGCGCGATGATGATGCTTATGACCGTGGCGGCGATCATCGTGCCTTATCTTTATTCAGAACTGAGGAACCGACGCGATGGCTAACAAATTTCACTGGCGCCGCGTGTTTCTCTACGCGATCCTGCTCCTTTTCGCGGCCTTCTACCTAATGCCGCTCGTGGTAATGATCTTCACGTCCTTGAAATCACTCGACGAGGTTTACGCCGGCACATTCATAAGCCCACCTCCTAATCCTTCGTTCAATGCATGGAGGGTTGCATGGTCGGAAGGCTGTATCGGCACCGCTTGCGTCGGCCTGGAACCATATTTCCTAAACAGTATTCGGATGGTCATTCCCGCCGTGCTGATTTCGACAATGCTCGGCGCGCTCAACGGCTACATTCTGACGAAGTGGCGCTTCAAAGGTTCCGAGTTGCTTTTCGGCTTCGTGTTGTTCGGGTGTTTCCTTCCCCTGCAAGCCGTCATCCTTCCCATCGCTTTCGTTCTCGGGTCACTGGGTCTTGCTGGTTCCGTGTACGGACTGATCCTCGTACACTCCGTGTACGGGATCGCGTTCACGACATTGTTCTTCCGGAACTATTTCGTCACGATACCTACGGAACTCGTAAAAGCCGCCACCATTGATGGGGCCGGCTTCTTCAGGATCTTCTTTTCGATCATGCTGCCTGCCGCCTTGCCGATCATCGTCGTGTCCTGCATCTGGCAGTTCACTGGGGTATGGAATGACTTCCTATTCGGAAACTCATTCTCATCCGGCTCCCAGACGCCCGTCACCGTGGCGTTGAACAACATGGTGAACGTCGTCCTGGGGCGGAAGCAATACAACACCGACATGGCAGCCGCGATGATAGCCGCGCTGCCTACCCTTCTCGTTTATGTTTTTGGCGGGCGCTACTTCGTCCGCGGCCTGACAGCCGGCGCAGTGAAAGGATAATACAATGGCAACCTTGCAGATCGACGGCGTAGGTAAGTCCTACGGTCAGGTTTCGGTGCTTGACGACGTGAACATCAAAATCGACGACGGCGACTTCCTGATCCTGCTGGGACCGTCCGGGTGCGGCAAATCAACATTGCTGAATCTAATCGCCGGGCTAGACAACATTTCCGAGGGAGAAATTAGGATCGACAACCAGCGCATTAACGATCGGCCGGCCCGTGATCGCGATATCGCAATGGTTTTCCAATCTTACGCACTCTACCCCACGATGACGGTGCGGGAAAATATCGAGTTCGGCATGAAGGTGCGGAAGGTGCCGAAGCCCGCAAGGAAAGAAGCCCTTGATCGCGTTGCATCCCTTCTTCAGATCCAGGCGCTCCTCGACAGAAAGTCTTCGCAGCTCTCGGGAGGTCAGCGACAGCGCGTAGCTATCGGACGCGCCTTGGTTCGCAATCCTAAGCTTTTTCTCTTTGATGAACCGCTGTCCAACCTGGATGCAAAACTCCGCGACGACATGCGGACTGAGATCAAGAAGCTTCATCAACGACTGAAGACGACGATCGTCTACGTTACCCACGATCAAATCGAAGCAATGACGCTTGGCACCAAGGTCGCTGTTATGAAGGGCGGCATGGTCCAGCAGTTGGCGGATCCAGAGACGATCTACAACTATCCTTCGACAGTTTACGTCGCACGATTTGTTGGCTCGCCTGCCATGAACATTCTCAACGGGACGCTCGTTCGGACACAAAACGGATCGGCCGCAGTGCGACTGAACCGATCCGGCGCTTCCCCCGTCGATGTCGGACCAATCGAGCTGTCCGCTGAGAGCGTCGAGAAACACGTTGGGAAGCAGGTCCTCGTTGGTATGCGACCGGAACACTTCAGGACGGCTGTCGATCCGACGGCCGGCTTCGACGTGCGTGTTGAAGTCGTCGAGCCGACAGGGCCGGACGCGCTGGTGTTTTTCAATCTGGGCGATAAGGAGGTCATTGCACGCTTGCCGCCGCGAAGCGTCAAGGCCGAGCAGACCGCGCTTCTCACGGTGGACGCGACGAAGACTATCTTGTTCGACCCGGCGACGGAAAACCGCATTATTTAGTGGCAACCGAATTCCCCAACTGGCCCGGCTTCCCGCCGGGTATTTTTTGGGAGAAGGCTGCATTGGCACTCCCCCGAAAGCAAAAGGCCGCAACTTTCGTTGTGGCCTCTTCTCGTTCACCCCTTAGGATGGAGTTCAATTGCCATCCAGATGGCATCGGTATCTGTCCAACCGCGGTGCCACGGATATCGGAAATCGCGATCGCCTAACACTCTGACGATTGGATCATGCGTCTCACCAGGCGCGACCGTGATTTCGCGATATTTCGTGTTGAGGTCTCTCTCTCGATAGATCTGAATTCGGCCGAACCCGAAGATCTGCGTGTGTATTTCGAGGAAAGTATGCTCGTTATGCAGAAACGCGTCGGTTTTGGCGGGTGCCCACCAGAGATTCAGCCTGATATCGTATCTGTCGACGAACTTTGAATCGGAAGGCATGTTGGCAAAGCGGTAAGGATTGACCTCGACCTCGCCAACCACATCATACGGCGAGATGTATAGTGGATTGGTGCGCGGAAAAGCATCGTACCGGTTTCCGAACCAGTCCCATCCATCGAGAACGACCCCGCCGAGATTCGTTTCGTCTGGCACATTGACGATCGAGACCCTCTCGGCCCTCGCGATGCGTCCTCCCTTGAGGATTGTCGACTTCCACGGCGGCACGACGCCCGGAATATCACCGCCGATGTACATCGGCCTGTTGGAAAGATTTGTAACAGATCCCGTCGCTTCGTAATCTTCGACGTTTTCGATGAGCTTGGCCTCGACAAACTTTCCCGCGAACGCGAGCTCTCTCTCAATATTGCTACTCATGCGGCTATTCCACTTTAAGACCGTTCCGGGCATTAGCGCCCGGCTCGGTGTCCCTGGGAGGACGTGTCGATATCGTTGAGGCGAACTCCAGGCACACTGGCGGCCGATTTCTTTTCTCGGCTTAGCTCCCTCGGCACATGTACTAATTACCGCAGTTTCCAATTAATTAGAAGGCCCAGGCTCGCCCTCGCCTCAAATATTTCGCCCATATTCATGCCCGTGAGCCTCGCATTGCGGTAATTCCGGCATAATTTCACGCCATCTGAGCTGAAGTCGAGAAATAACCTTGCATTCGCGCGTAAGCCGTCTATTGTGTGGGTACGTATTCATAGATCTATCGGGAGGAGAAGCGATGCCCTATGCAAGCTCAAATTCTCCGAATTGCAGCTGAGGCCGAAGCCTTTCCAAGGGCTCGGCAGGCCGTGTGCATTCTCTGTCTAAAGCTGAACCGCGCCCCACAACGTTTAATATCGCAGGGAGCATTCAGAAAGATCATGAGCAGCAAAGAGAAACCGGATTTCATCATAATCGGTGGCGGATCAACGGGTTCGACGCTCGCCGGCCGACTAACGGAAAACCCCGATGTGAGGGTTACTCTTCTCGAGGAAGGCCCCAAAGACTGGAATCCGTACATCCATTTTCCGGTCACTTATTATAAAACCGCTAAAGGCCCATTGCTCAAGCGCTACGAGTACGTACGGAGTGACGTTCAAGCCTTCCAGCAGTCTCCGACCATGGTCCAAGCTCGTGTTCTCGGCGGAGGCAGTTCGGTTAACGCTATGCTCTATGTGCGTGGCGTTCCAGCCGACTATGACGAGTGGGAGTCCTTGGGTGCTACCGGCTGGAGCTACCGGGATGTGCTGCCGTATTTTAAGAAGGCCGAGGACAATAACAGGTTCTGCAACGACACACACGGAGTCGGCGGGCCTCTCGGAGTATCGGACCAGGACTACACCCACCCACTTACGAAGGTTTGGTTGCAGGCATGCCAGCAAGCAGGGCTTCCCTACAACGATGACTTTAACAGCGGCGACCAGACCGGCTGCGGGCTTTATCAGATCACCACCAAAAACGGCCGCCGCTCGAGCGCCGCTGTTGCTTACTTAAAGCCAGCGCGTGGAAAACCTAACCTCACCGTTATGACGGGCTGCACCGTCGCGCGCGTGATTGTCGAACGGGGCCGCGCAATCGGTGTGGAATATAAGCAGGGGGGCAAGATCAAGAAGATGTTTGCCGACCGTGAAGTCATCATTTCCGCAGGGTCGTTCAATTCCGCGAAACTGTTGATGTTGTCCGGCATCGGCCCCGGCGAGCATCTTCGGAGACATGGCATTCCCCTTGTTCAGGATCTGCCAGGAGTCGGCAAGAACTATCAGGACCACATGGAGATGTCGCTGGTTTATCGCCTTAGCGGCCCTCACAGTTATGACAAATACAAGAAGCTGGGCTGGAAGGCACTGGCGGGAATGCAGTACGCCCTATTCGGCAGTGGTCCTGTAACCTCAAACGTCGCGGAGGGCGGTGCGTTCTGGCGCAGCAAACCCAGTCTGCCTCATCCCGATCTTCAACTGTTCTTTCTTGCCGGAGCCGGAGTGGAGGAAGGCGTCGATACGGTTCCAGGCGGCAACGGCTGCACGTTGAGCATCACCCAGACGAGACCAAAGTCGCGTGGGTATGTAGAGCTTTCCGGCGCAGATCCCGAACTCCCTCCCGTAATCGTGCCAAACTATCTCAAGGAGCCTGAAGACCTGGCCTGTATGGCAGAGGGCGCGCGCCTCGGTCAGGAAATCATGCATCAGCGAGCGCTTTCTCCTTACATCGCAGGCGGCCATGCACCTGAGCGACCGCTCCGCACGCAGGAGGAGTTCGAGGCGTTCGTGAGGTCCGAAGCCCATCCCGGTCTCCATCCCTGCGGGACCTGCCGAATGGGCGTGGATGGCATGTCCGTGGTCAGCCCCGACCTTAAGGTGCACGGTATCGACGGCCTCAGAGTCATCGACGCTTCAGTCATGCCCAACGTGGTTTCGGGCAACCTCAATTCAGTGGTCATCATGATAGGCGAGAAAGCGTCAGACATGCTTCTCGGCAACCGTGTCCCACAAAAGCACCCAGAGGTATCCAGCACTGCCATCCACTACGCAAACTAGGACTTCAAGAATGTATCAGGATTCCAACGCAGCATATTGTTCGGCAAGCATTTTGCGTGACGCGTACTCGGTTCTGTTGCCAGCCTATGATCGTGTGGATGTCGAAGATGTCCGCCATTTTCTGGACCAAGGCGGCTCCTCCATACTGCTCGGTTGCAGCAGGCGAGAGTACGTCGCCCGAAGAATGAGCTCTGAGCGCCAGGAACGCGAAGATGCAGCTCTGTTCCGCAAGTTCGGCGAAGAAGTGCGTAATCTGGTGCCAAACGCGCTTATCGCCATCGATTACGAGATCGGCGGCGTCCACCGGCTCCATAAGCTTGCTCCGCAATTGGATAAGCCAGAGGTTGCTTTGGCGATGACCTTGCCGGAAGTCGAAGCTTTTGGAATTTCGGCAGGCAAGGCCGCTAGAGAGCTCGGCGTCAACTACATACTTTCGCCTGTCCTCGATATGCTTTCCGGACCAAATCCCTGGCTTCGGGACAGGACGCTTGCTGCAGATCCCAAACGCGTCTCCGAGATAACCAGCGCCTTCATAAAGGGAGCGCAGTCTGAAGGCATCGCCGCGACCGCCAAGCACTTTCCAGGGCACCCGAAAGTCGTGGTCGATCCTTTCGATAGCGCGGACGTCATCGTGGAGGCGTCCCATGGACAACTCGCGTTTGCGCTGGAGCCGTTCAAGCTAGCCATCGCGTCGGGCGTTAAATCTGTCATGACAGGGCCGATTCCAGTTCCGCAGTACGATCCGCTCGAACCTTCATCCACCTCGGCGGCAGTTGTCCGGATTCTCCGTGGCACCCTTGGCTTCGGTGGGCTGATCGTCAGCGACGACATTGATCTGCCGGGGACCTTGAGAGGTCGTTCAGTCCCCGAGGTCGCCGTGGCGTCACTAAATGCCGGGATAGATCTGCTGCTCCTCGCGGGAGGAGCCCAGGTCGACGTGACAGCGCGCGCGATAGCTGACGCGGTGGAACAGGGACGCCTTGAACCCTCGAAGCTACAGAGTGCTGCCGCGAATATCAGGGCGACAGCCACCTCCGTGGTTATCTGAGCGAGTTCGGACGCAAAAATGATGAGTGATGTGAACCTACGGCCAGATGTAATCGTCATTGGGAGCGGCGCGGGAGGAGGAACTCTCACGAAAACGCTCGCTGATCTCGGCGTTAGTGTTCTGCTGGTGGAACGGGGCGGACCTGTGCCGAGAGAGTTCGAAAACTGGCAAGTTGATACGGTCTTCAACAAGAAGAAATACAGCCCCTTCGAGACATGGCTTGATCGTGGGGGCAACACTTTCCGGCCGTCGGCATGGTACAATGTAGGTGGATCGACGAAGTTCTTCGGAACGGTGATGACCAGATTGAGGGCAAGGGATTTCGAGGAAGTCGAGCACGCCGAAGGCACGTCGCCGGCTTGGCCATTCCGCTACGACGAGTTGGAACCGTTTTACGGCAAGGCCGAATTTCTCTTCGGCGTCCACGGCGACCCCGCTCTGGATCCTAGCGAGCCCTTCCGAACCACCGCCCTCCCTTACGGTCCCGTGGGATCGGAACCATTCGTCGCGCGGGTAACGGAGAAACTGAAAGCAAGAGGCCTACACCCGTTCCCCCTGCCCGTGGCCGTCGATCTACATCCTGGGGGGAAATGTATCCGCTGCGGCACATGCGACGGGTTTCCCTGCGCCACCGGCGGCAAGAACGACGCTGAGACAAGGTGCGTCGAACCAGCATTGAAAACCGGACGTGTGACGCTCTGGACGAAAGCCCAAGCTACGCGCCTGATAATGGATACTGAAACCAGACGTATCCACGCTGTCGAGATCGAGCACGAAGGTATGATCAAGAGTGTTTCCGCTAAGGTAATTGTGCTCTCAGCTGGCGCGGTCAATTCAGCCCTACTTCTTCTTCGATCTGCTAACGGCGCGATGCCCAATGGGCTGGCGAACTCCTCGGGAGTGGTGGGTAAGAACTACATGACCCACAACCTGACAACCTTCATGGCCGTATCGTCGGAGAAGAACCCAACACGCTTTCAGAAAACATTGGCGTTCAACGACTACTACGACGGCGACGAAGAATTTCGTTTCCCGATGGGCAATGTGCAGACACTCGGGAAGCTTCAGGCTGGCATGCTTGTAGCTGGCGCGAAATATCTTCCCCAGTTCATTGGCCGGGAGTTGACGAAGCGGAGCCTCGATCTGCTCGTTACCTCCGAGGATCTCCCGCATGCTGCGAATAAGGTTTCGTTGAACGGCAGCACGGTTCAGATATCGGTCACTGCCAACAATATGACCGGCCACAAGAGACTCAACAAGAAGCTGACGAAGCTGCTTCGCGAGATTGGTTTTCCCCTCGTTCTTTCAAAGACGCTTCCGGTCAACTTCACGGCGGCGCAATGCGGTACCATTAGAATGGGTTCTTCACCTCAGACTGCGGCACTCGATGGCCATTGTCGCTCTTACGATCACTCAAACCTGTTCGTAGTAGACGCTTCATTCTTTCCATCCTCCGGAGCGGTGAACCCCGCGCTGACGATCGCGGCGCAGTCAATTAGGGTGGGCGAGCACATCGCGAAGAGCGAGTTCGGCATCCGGAGTGCAAGTGAGGCGGCTTGACGGAGCGACGGCACCTTCCCGAATATGCGGATAATCATCTTGCATATTCAGGATCGGGCTGGCAGGAAGGACCGGCGACGATTTGAGAGCCGCTCGCGCGGGCGACCTCGAATTGCGAATCGAATCGAGCGTTTTCTCGTGGGGGTATTCTATTGAAAGCGGACAAACAGGCCGGGAGTGCTTCCACTTCGGCGCAGGTTGCTGCTGCTGGCTCACCCACCCAGCACGACGTTGCAAAGTTCGCCAACGTTTCACAATCGGCTGTATCGCGTGTCTTGTCGGGCGGCTCAGTTTCCGAACCGCTGCGCAAAAAGGTTATCGATGCATGTGAGAAGCTTGGCTACGTCGTTGATCTAGGAGCGAGAGCCTTAGTGCGCGGCTCCTCAAACATGGTGGCCGTAGTGGTCGCCAACATTATGAATCCATTCTATCCGTATATCTTGGACAAGCTTACCCTGCGGATTCAGAGCGGCGGGTTCGAGGTCCTCCTCTTGAACGCGTCCGGAGGCCGCGATATCGATGAACTGGTCCCGATCGTCCTGCAGTACAAAGTTCGGTCTGCTATCATCATGACCTCATCGCTGTCATCAAGGATGGCGAAGAAACTCGAAGAGCACAAGATTCCTACGGTCATGCTCAACCGGTATTCGACGATCAGTTCAGGCAACTCTGTGGCATGCGACAACCTGGCGGGGGGCCGGCTGGTAGCAGATGAATTCCTTAAGCGTGGTTTCAAGAGCGTCGCATACGTGGGAGGTGCCGCGGGATCGTCTACTAACCTGGACAGGCGCAACGGATTTCTCCAGCGGCTAGCCGAGGATGGCGCACAGCCAGTCGTCGCACTAGACGGCGAATTCAATCATGAATGGGGTTACAACGCCGGACGAATGCTACGCCACTACCAAGGCGTCGAGGCAGTTTTCTGCGCCGACGACGTCATTGCCATGGGAGTGATAGACAGCCTCAAGGAACACGGCCTCTCGGTCCCTCAGGACGTCTCGGTAGTAGGGTTCGACGATATCCCCAGCGCGGGCTGGGCCGCCTATTCGATCACGACGATCAAGCAGCCCGTCGACGACATGATCGAACAGACTCTGAAAATCCTTGAGAGCGAAGACCGGGCCGGGAATTTCGAGGTAAGGATACCTGGAACCCTGATCGTCAGGAGCTCTTTCAAGCCGCTATGACAAGATAGCGGCTCTGACGATCAGCTATTGCTTTCTAGATTTTGCCATTTTTCATCGCCGAGCGGATTTCTCCACGGGACAATCCGATATCGCTCAAAGACCTGTCATCAAGAGCTCTCAGCTGGCGGATTGCTCGTTCGCGGGCGGCGAAGTCGTAGATTTTCTTTCTGATGGACATCTCAAATCTCCTTGTTCGATGCCCATAAAATACGCACTCGTGAGGCTATTTTGAATGCAATTTATCGAATTGCTGCTATGCACAATTGCCCGAGCAGCGCATTTTTACGGCAAACGCCTGGAAAGATCGCGTGCAGGCTGATATCTCATCGCCTTCGGAGTGACCGCTGAGGCAGCGAAGAGCGCGACGAAAACGACGGTCATCCCGTTTCGCAATCCGTAGTGCTCGCCGAGAAACCCGAGCATCGGCGGCCCGACCAGGAAAGCGATATATCCTAGCTGGGCTACTACCCCCACTTTTACGTCCCCATTCGTTTCCTCGCCAGCAATCGAAAGTGTCAGCGGAAAGGCAAGCGCCGCACCCGCGCCCCACAGGATGACTGCGAATCCCGCAAGCTCTGGCCAGGGCGCTAGGACGACAATCGCGAGACCGATGGCACTGACGAAAACACTTAGACGCAGCGCAGTTTCCTTCTTCGCGTACCTTAGAACCACCGGACCGAGGAAGCGCCCTATCGCCATCGCCGAGGCGAAGCCAGCGAAGCTCGCCGCGCTTAATGTCTGGTCAAACCCGTGACCATCGACGAGGATGAGAGGGAGCCAGTCGTTCGCGGCACCTTCCGCTAGCGCGGCAGCCAAGACAACAAGGCCGAGCGCGATCAAACGTCCGTCTCGCAGCAAGGACTTGAATGGCAGGGATTGATGCGGCTCATCCGAAGACTTGTCAAAACCTTTTGCAGGTATTCGGCGCAGAGCAAAGATGCACATCGGTATGCAGATGACGGTTATCATCCAGAGGTGCATCTCGACCGGGATATGCATCGCGTTAAATGCGATGCCCGTGACCGCGCCGACAACCATCCCGAGGCTGTAATAGCCGTGCATCGTCGTGAGGATAGACTTCTTCAAGATTGCCTCGAGCGCCGCGGCCTGCAGATTCGCTCCGATTTCCAGCGTCCCCATTCCAGCGCCGACAAGCACAAATCCAGAGAAGGCTAACCAAGCGTACCCCACGTGCGAAGCGAGAGCGATGACACAGAGACCAGCCAGAGAGCCCCATCCCCCAAAGCCGATGATGGGCGTCGTTCCAAAACTTCTGACAAATCGAGGTGAGAAAAAGACGCCTGCAAACGCCCCTACCGACATGCCGAACAGAACGATGCCCATTTCCTGGGTTGACGCAGTCAAGGCGTCCCGTATTCCCGGCGTCCTGGATGCCCACGTTGATATCACCAACCCTGGCAGACCGAAAATGATAAAAAGCGCGCGCCGGTGAGCTGAATGTTGAGTCATGCTACCTCAAAAATTGTTGTCCGACTTCTAGCGCGACTTGAAAGAGCTGTGAATACGTATTCTAATTTAAATCGCAGTGAGTTTTTTTGCGAGAGGCAGAATGCGGACCTTGTTTCCAAATCAGCGGCGCGCCGTTATTGAAGGAAGATTGAAATCCGGAAACGCTGTGATTGCCGCGGAACTAGCTGCCGAATTGGAGACGTCCGAGGACGCCATCCGCCGAGATTTACGGCAGCTCGCCGCCGCTGGTGTTTGTACGCGCGTCTATGGCGGTGCAGTTCCAGTTACCCCCGCATTCAAAAGTTTTGATCAGCGTAACTTGGTTCAAGGGGTCGCCAAGTCAGCGTTAGCCAAAAGCGCGGCAAGACTGATAAGGCCGGCGGAGTTAGTCTTCCTCGACAGCAGCAGCACCAATTTGCGGATGATTGAGTACATCGATCCCGGCGTACGGGTCACCTTCGCGACAAACTCGATTCCAATTGCCGCGGCGCTCTACTCCAAGAGCCTCACGCTATTGCAAATAGGCGGATTGGTAGATTTGGATGTGGGTGGCTCTGTCGACGCCGGTGCCGTCGCGTCGATTGAGAATATGAATATCGACCGGTGCTTTCTTGGCGTATGCAGTGTTTCAGCGAAAACTGGCATCTCTGTGGACCGCCAAGACGACGCAATTTTTAAACGCACCCTCATTAAAAGAAGCCTCCTCAAGATCGTTTTGGTGCTGTCTGACAAGCTCGACATGCACGCGCCTTTCCGGGTCGCAGATGCCACAGACATTGATCTTGTGATCGCGGAGGAAGATATTCCAGACGCAAGAAAGAACGATTTGATCAAGGCGGGCTACTCGGTCCAGCTTGCCGGCTGAGCGGTCTGCGTCATACTGCGTCAACAAGCGCTATACTGCGAAATTGACCACTCAAGAGGAGCTCAGCATCATTCGTGAATACGTATAACGCGTGACGGAGGAGCGAGCGATGTATAGGATGCAGTTGGCGTTGGGTTACATTTCCCCGACCTACTTTACACGCGAGCCCTATTCGCAATCCCTCCCTCCCCGCATTCAGGATGATGAGGGGGCCTCCGCGACCAAAATCGGAATCGTTCAGTGGATTAAATCCCTGTTTTCCGCGCGACACTAGCCCGTCATCAAGACGCGAAGGGCCGTTTCGTGCAATTTTGGATTTCCTGAAGCAAGGACAGCGCCGCCTGCTTCAGGACGACCACCGCTCAACGTCGTGATCACACCACCTGCTTTTTCTATGAGCGGAATGATGGCTGCAATGTCGTACGGCTGCAGATTGTATTCGAGCGCGAGATCGATACGTCCTCCCGCGACCATTGCAAACGCGTAGCACTCCCCGCCGTATCGGGTCATCCTTACGCGTGACTCGAGCAGCGTGAAATCTATTGCCGGGTAATTTCGAACGTTCTCCGGCGAGTTAGTGTGCAGCTTAGCATCGGCCAACCTTGTGCAATCGCTTGCCCGCAGTTGGTGGAGTGATTGCGGTGATCTCAGCCAGGCTCCGGACTCGTCCGCATAAAATCGCTCACCGGTCAGCGGTTGGCTCATCAACCCGAGTTGTGCACGGCCATCCACGAGTAGTCCGATAAGCGTACCCCAGACCGGCAACCCGAGCAGGTAGGGTCTCGTCCCGTCAATCGGGTCGAGTACCCATTCGTATAGACCCGAGCCGAGCCTGCCGAACTCTTCTCCCATTATCGCGTGGTCGGGGTATTTCTGCGATATGAGGTCGCGCATGACACGCTCCGCTTCCCGATCTGCATCGGTGACCGGATCGAAACCGAAACCTTCTTTTGGTTTGCTGTCGGCGACTAGATCGGCCCGGAACCGGCTCATTGTCTCCTTATCCGCCAAGTCGGCCAGACGATGCAGGAAGTCGATAGGCGGTAGGCTCATCTTAGCGCTCCGTTTTGGTTAAAGGTGCTATCCAGCTCGGTTCTGGAAGGGACGCATGCCGTTGTCGTGTCGGATATGATCAGCGCCCTTTTCCCCGATCATGATAGCGACCGCGTTTGTGTTCGACGAGACAAGGTTTGGTCCGACCGAGTTGTCACAGACGCGCAGTCCTTGCACTCCGTGTACCCTCAGATGTGTATCGACGACAGCAAGCTCGTCTTTTCCGATCTTGCAGGTTCCCATAGGATGGAGCGCCGCGTGCGCCTGCTTTCGAACATACGCGAGGACGTCATCCTTGCTCTTCCCGCACGCCGGTGCATATTCCCGTCTAAGGTGTTTGGCGATTACAGGCTGCGACATGATTTCGCGTCCGAACTCGATGCCCTCGCACATCACGCGGACGTCGTAGTCCTGTTGGAGGTAGTTAGGTTGAATGACGGGGGCTGCGAATGGATCAGCACTGGAAACCGTGATCCGGCCAACGGATCTTGGCCGCGTCTGGCATATATTGAGTGTCGTGCCATTGCCCCCCGGAACGGTGTCAACACCTTCTTCGACGCCGGCGCCCGGCATGAAGCAGCATTGGAGGTCAGGCCTGTCTTCATTTAGCGATGAGCGGAAGAAGGCTCCTCCTTCCACAACATTCGCTGTGCAAGGACCTTTTTTGAAGAACAGGTATTCAAGGCCAGCAGCAATTTGCCAGTGTGGTTGTTTGTATTTGTCGTAGCTGAAGGGGCCATTCACTTCGTGGATGATCGAGACCTCGATATGGTCTTGAAGATTTTGGCCAACGCCGGGCAGGTGCTGCACTACCGGAATACCGGCCCGCCGCATCATTTCCGCATCGCCTACCCCCGATATCATCAAGAGCCGCGGGGTATTGATTGCTCCAGACGAAACAATCACTTCCCGCGAAGCCCGGATCGTGGCGCGGCCAGCTTTCCGCTGAACTTCCACCCCTACCGCGCGCGTTCCTTCGAATAGGATTCGTACAACCCTGGTTCCCGTCATCAGCTTCAGGTTGGGTCTTCTTCTCGCCGGAGCAAGGTAGCTCACGGAGGTGCTTCCGCGCCTGCCGTTACGGGCGTTGATCTGGTAAAGACCGCAGCCCTCCTGGTCTCCGGAATTGAAGTCCGGGTTGTAGTCCAGGCCAGCCTGCTGGCACGCCTGAACCCAAATTTTGCTCATGGGATGAGTAAACGTCTGGTCTGAAACGGGAAGCGGACCGTCTGTCCCGTGAAGCTCGTTAGCGAACCGATCGTTCGACTCACACCGCTTGTAATAGGGAAGCACCTCATCCCAGCCCCACCCCTCCGCGCCGGCCTCGACCCACTGATCATAATCGCGCGGCTGACCGCGCAGATAGACCATTGCGTTCACGGAGCTTCCGCCGCCGAGTACTCGGGCCTGAACCATGGTGGGATTAGGTGCACCCACATACTCCGGCGATGTCTTCCAGGGGTATCGAGAAACCAGTTTTCCCTGTCCCGTCTTATAGTATGTCACGGGAAGATGGATCCACGGACTCCAGTCACGCGGTCCCTCCTCCACCAGCAGAACTGATACAGAGGGATCTTCCGTCAAGCGAGCCGCAAGCACGCAGCCGGCTGAACCACCTCCAACGATCACGAAGTCGAACATGAACCCCACCATTATTTATTGGCAGCCGAGCCTCTCGCCCGCAGGGCGTCTGGCGCATATTTCGCCGCCCACGCAAACCAGGATCGCGCTTCCAGGCGTGATATTGATGAGTGCGTTCGTTCCCAACAATTTCGCAGTCGTAGGTGTTTGTGGCGCAGTCTTGCGCACGATGTTACAACCAATTGCGCCAGATCAGGGTTTCGGACCGTTGAACAGAACTGCGTCCCGACGAACGATCGATACCAGCGCGTCCACGGCCACGCGGACGCGGGCTTGTTGTCTCAGGTCGTCGTGCACCGAAAGCCAGTAGCTTCGGGTTAGCTGGAAACTATCTTGAAGAAGCCGTTCAAGACGGCTTTCATCCTCCACCATGAAAAACGGAAGGATGCCGATTGCTTGGCCCGTTTCTATGATGGATTTCTGCGCGATGATGCTCGTGCTCCTCAGTGACGCTCGCAGTTCGTAACCTACGGCGTCGAGGTAGTCGAGTTCTCGCGTGTGCAGGAGTGAAGGGATGTACCCGCAGATGCGGTGGTTTGCCAGTTCAGCCAACGCGTCGGGCCGACCGATTTCCTCGATGTATGATGATGAGGCAAAAAAACCGAGGGAGTAGTTTGTCAGTCTGCGCGTCGCAATGTTGCCGCTTCTAGGTCGATCGAGCGTGATTGCTACATCCACTTCGCGTGACGCAAGCGAATAATTCTGCGGCAGGGCCACAAGCTCGATTTCGAGTGAATCGTAGCCAGAGCGAAGTTCATCTAGCCTCGCGCTCAGGTAAGACGCTCCAAATCCCTCTGGCGCGCCCACTCGGACGAAGCCGGAAAGCTCTCCTGCGTCGTCAGCGACGCTGCCCACCTCCCTGAATAGTATCGCTTCCATACGCGACGCAATCGAAAGCAAAGCGGTTCCTGACGCGTTGATTTTCAACCTTCGTCCCGCGCGGTTAAAGAGCTTGGCACCGACCGCGTCCTCTAGCCGTGTCAAACGACGGCTGACGGTCGAATGGTCGAGATCCAACAGTCGGGCAGCCTCGTTGACTTGTCCCGTCCTGGCGATGTGCAAAAATACCCTCAGATCGTCCCAGTCCATTCCAACACCTTTTTCCGCACATTTTATCTGCGTTTATTCGGATTGTCTCGAATTCCAAAAAGGATCATTCAGGCCGTAGAGCAAAACGGAGGAAGCCTCATGACATCCTACAGCTACGTCATAGTGGGCGCTGGCACAGCGGGCTGCATCCTTGCCAATCGTCTGTCAGAAGATCCCCGAAACCGCGTACTGCTCCTTGAAGCCGGCGGCAAGGACAACTGGATCTGGTTCCATATTCCTGTGGGCTACCTGTTCGCGATTGGCAACCCTAGAGCAGACTGGATGTTCCGCACCGAAGTCGAAGAGGGGCTCAATGGAAGATCGCTCGCCTATCCGCGAGGAAAAGTGATCGGCGGCTGCTCCGCGATCAATGCCATGATTGCGATGCGAGGACAATCAGCCGACTACGACGCGTGGCGCGACCTGGGCCTTGCCGGCTGGGGATGGAAGGATGTGCTTCCCGTTTTCAAGCGTCTTGAAGACCACTTCCTTGGGGATGGCGAGTATCACGGAGCGGGAGGGGGTTGGCGAGTAGAAGCACCCCGCATTTCCTGGCCAATCCTGGACGCGGTTCAGAAGGCTGCAGGAGAAATCGGGGTTCCGCCCACATCCGATTTCAATCTCGGCCAAAACGACGGGGCTGGATACTTCCATGTCAATCAAAAGCGAGGACGCCGTTGGTCCTCGGCACGAGGTTTCCTCAAACCCGTCCTGCACCGCAAGAATCTCACGCTCGAGACCAACGTCCTGGTAGACAAGCTTGAGATAAAGGATGGTCGCGCAGTCGGCGTGCGCTATCGCCGCGCGGACGGTTCCTCTGCGATCGCCGGCGCCGACGCGGAAGTCGTCCTAAGCGCGGGTGCCATCGGCTCAGTTCAAATACTTCATCGGACCGGGATCGGTCCCGCGGAGTGGCTCTCCGAAATCGGCGTGACGACGTTGCTGAACCGCCGGGGCGTTGGCCGTAATCTGCAAGATCATCTGCAGCAGCGAGCCATCTACAAGGTGCACGGCGCAAAGACGCTTAACGACAGCTACCACAACCTCGTATCGAAAGGTATGATGGGGCTGGATTACATACTCCGACGCCGCGGCCCACTCACCATGGCACCATCGCAGCTCGGTATCTTTACAAAATCGGACCCCTCTCAGGAGCGGGCTAATATCGAGTTCCACGTTCAGCCGCTTTCGCTCGACAAGTTCGGCGATCCACTCCACCGTTTCTCGGCGATCACCGTTGCGGCGTGCAACCTCAGACCGTCGTCCCGCGGGTATGTCAAGACAACGACGACCGAGCTCGACAAGCCCCCAATCATCAAGCCGAACTACCTTTCGACCGAAGACGATCGACAAGTCGCCGCGGATGCGATCCGCGTCACTCGCCGACTGATGCGCCAGCCTGCGTTGGCATCTCTTCGACCCGAGGAATATTTGCCGGGTCCCTCCGTCGGAGACGACGATGCATCTCTTGCGAAAGCCGCGGGCGACATCGGCACCACGATTTTCCACCCAACAAGCACGGCGAAAATGGGTCTGCGTGATGACCCGGATGCAGTGGTCGACGAGCGCTTGAGGTTTATCGGCATAGATGGTTTGCGGGTCGTCGACGCTTCGATCATGCCCCTCATCGTTTCAGGGAACACCAATACTCCCACGGCCATGATTGCCATGAAGGGCGCCGATTTGATCCTCGAGGACAGCAAGAACGCAAGCGCCGGAAGCGTCGCTAGAATGGGTTCCGCCTAACTGCGCGAGCTGGCGGAAAGCGGCCGCCCGGATCTGAATTGTTTTGGAGGAGGATATTTTGGAAGACGGGATCATTGAAGTGGCGTTTAACCGCTACACCGACGCGCTTGGATCTGTAGACGTCCGAGGGGAAGCCTACTACGGCTCGCAGACTGCTCGAGCACTCGAAAACTTCCAGATCTCAGGAATCCAAATCGGGCATTATCCCGCCCTTATCCAAGCGCTCGCGTACGTCAAGAAGGCGGCCGCGTTGGCGAACCAGGAAATCGGCGATCTCAGTCCACAAAAGGCCGCGGCAATTATTTGGGCATGTGATCAAATCTCCGAAGGAAAATACATCGAACAGTTTTTATTGGACGTGTTCCAGGGTGGCGCTGGAACATCGACCAACATGAATATGAACGAGGTCGTGGCGAATGTGGCACTGGAGAAGCTGGGCGAACGCAAGGGAGCGTTTCACGTCATCCACCCAAACAACGACGTCAATCTCTCGCAGTCAACCAATGACGTTTATCCGACAGCGATCAGGCTATCCATTCTTCTAAGCTACGAGGCACTGTCAGATGCCATAGAAGGCCTAGCGGCAGCCTTCGAGGCCAAAGCTGTTGAGTTTGCCGACGTTCTCAAGCTCGGCCGGACGCAGTTGCAAGATGCCGTGCCGATGACGCTTGGCCAAGAGTTCAAAGCTTTCGCCGTTACACTCCGCGAGGACGTTCTTCGCCTAAAGGACTCAGCGGATTTGCTTCGGGAGATGAATCTGGGGGGCACCGCAATCGGAACTGGAATAACGGCCGATCCTTCGTATTCAGCCCTGGCCATTGCCAAACTGGCCGAGGTGTCCGGGGTGCGGGTCGTACCCGCTTCGGACCTTGTAGAGGCTTGCTGGGACACAGGCGCCTTCGTGCTCTTCTCAGGAACGTTGAAGCGCACGGCCGTGAAGCTGTCCAAAATCTCCAACGATCTGCGGCTTCTTTGTAGTGGGCCCCGCGGCGGCTTGGGGGAGATATCGCTCCCCGCGGTACAAGCCGGCTCATCCATCATGCCGGGAAAAGTCAATCCGGTCATACCTGAGGTCGTCAACCAAGTCGCGTTCCAGGTCATTGGCGCGGATCTCGTGGTCACGCTAGCAGCGGAAGCAGGGCAGCTTCAGCTGAACGCGATGGAGCCCGTTATCGTCTTCAGCATATTGCAATCCATGACCTTAATGACCAACGCGATCCGGGCACTCACCGAGAAGTGCGTCGTCGGCATCACCGCGAATGAGGAGCGCTGCCGCCAACACCTGGAGGCTAGCACGGCATTTGCCACGGCACTTACGCCGATCATCGGCTACGAGCTGGCCGCGCAGCTTGCGAAAGAGATACTTGCAACTGGGCGCGGTTTACGCGAGCTCCTGAACGACCAGGGCTCGATCTCAGCAGATCTGCTTGAGTTGGTTCTGGACGTCAAGTCATTGACCAAGCCCAGCCGCTTTCGCCCCGGCTGACCGTCCACAGCTGAGCTGAAACGTTGCGTCGAAGCGCTTCACTAAAATCGTGGGTGCGCAATTGCGGCTCTAATCCCGCACGCTACGTCAGGTTCCTTCGCCGCCTCGACCTTGGAACGCCATGAACCTGAAAGAGCTCTCCTCGCTTCTCGGTCTATCCGCAACAACGGTGAGCAGGGCGCTGAATGGCTACCCGGAGGTAGCGGCGGCGACACGACGAAAGGTACTGGCCGCAGCTGCCGAAACCGGTTATCAGCCCAGCCAAAACGCGCAACGTCTGGCGGCCGGTCGCTCGAATTCAATCGCCGTGGTTTGGACATACTCGCGCGACGCCTCGGAACGCAACTTTGAAATGGTGCTCTTCCGAGCGCTGACGGAAGCCTCCGGAAGATGCGACTTGCATCTCGTATCGGTTCCCCCCGGGTCCGATAACGGGCTGACGCGCGTGAGACGTCTACATGCGTCAGGAGCGATCGCCGCCGCGTTTTTCATCAATCCAGTCAATTTCCCAGCGTTTGTGGGGGACTGTTCGTTCCCTATTCTGGTTTTCGGCCGACACGTAGGCTCAACAGTAGGTGTTTGCTTGGCAGACATCGACTATCGCGCGTCCGCGTTGAAAGCAGCGAGGTTCCTCTTGCAGCTTGGCCATACGCGCCTCGGCGTAATCAGCAGGGGAAGGGAGACGATGCATCGCGAGATCCTGCAAGGCGTAATGGAAGCCCGCCTATCTTGGTCGGGAACCAACGGGAAAAGCGCAGATGTGTCTGTCGTCGAAGCAAGGGATTTTGGAGACCTCTTGGCCAACTCAGTCAAGGCGCGGCCGTCGGGTATACTCTGCAGCGACCACCACTACGCACGCACATTCTTGCGAGATGCGGAGACCGCCGGCCTAGTGGCCGGAAAGGACATTTCAGTTATTGCCTACGACAATGGCGCGCCATCCGCGGATGCTGAGGTGCCGGTAATAACAACTCTCAAACTTAACCTCGATAGTTCAGCGAGGAGCCTACTGGAGTTCCTAAAAGAGCGGATCGCTGAACGTGCCGCGGTGCGCCAGGTGCCGCTTCTCCTCAGGCCCGATCTTATTCTAGGAGAAACGACGGCGCCGCTCGCTCCAGAGCCACGCGTCCAAGCCGGCGTTCAACGATGACCGCCTTTACGCAGTCCGTTGATCTTTTCCAGACGTGCTTTCACGCGCCCACAATCCAACAGGTCCTGCGTATCAGCCGGATAGCGACGCCGCCAGTTCGGATGTTCGTCGATAGTGCCGGGCACATTTGTCTGCTCGCGCAGTCCCGCTAGGTCCTCGAACGGAAAAACGCAGAGCGCCGAGTTCGATCGGGCTACATGGGCAAGAGCGGCATCAACAACGATGTCAGTATCCGCGGGTGATGGTCTCGGGTCTGGCTTGCCAAAAGTGGACCACAGCAGCCCACGGTCCCAGGCACGGGCGTGTTCCTCGGCGGTCCTGTCGGTGCCGGATGGGAAGCGGTGCAGATCTTCCGACAAAGCAATGTCGTCCCCGCGCCACCAGCCAGCCACTGTCGGGGTATCGTGAGTGCTTGTCGTTGCCATGCTAAGTGAGTCGTAGCGCTCAGGGCCAACAAAGCCGTTGTCCAGCGCTCGCTCGAACCACATCACCTGCATACCCATCAGACCCCGCGCCGCGGCATCCAGAGAAAAGTCGATCGGCTTCGTGCCGAGATCTTCACCGATCACAACGGCATCTGCGAGATACGCTTCCAGGCAAACCAACCGAACAAGGTCGGCATACGGGTATTTAAGATATGCTCCCTCAGTCGACTTGCGACCTTCGGGAATAACCCAAAGCCTGGCGAGCCCGAACACGTGGTCGATCCGCAATCCGCCAGCCCCTCGAAGGCTTGCGCGGAGCATCTCGATGAAGCCTTTAAACCCGCTTCGACGGAGTCCCTGCGGTGAGAAAGTTGTCAACGACCAATTCTGTCCAACCGGCCCTAGTGGATCAGGTGGCGCTCCTATCGTAAGGTCGCGCAACATTTGATCACCGAGGAGCCATGTGTCGCTTCCCTGTGGATGAACTCCGATTGCGAGATCGTTGATTATGCCGACTCGCATGCCCGTATGGACTGCGAGCTCCTGGATGCTGCTGAGATTCTGGGTTGCAAGCGTCTGAAGGAAGACGTGAAAATCGACCTCGTCGCGACGTTCCCGCGCGAAACGCTGCACCTCCTCACTCGTCGGCCGCTGATACTCCAGTGGCCAGTTCCTCCATCCCACCAAGCCCTGTTGCCGAAAATGGGAATCCAGAACTTCGAAAACCGCATGGTGATGCGTTGTCTCGTTCCGCTTTGCGACATCCTGCTCGCTCAACCTATCTCGCTGACAAGCTTTGAAAGCTTTGTGCAGCTCTTGCATGCGATATGGAAGGCCAAACTCCCAATCGATTAATTCGGAAGGCTCGTGAATGGTAGAGACATCCGCCGCGGGGTTAAGATTGGGCTCAGCCAGATAGGAGTTAACGTTCAGTCTGCTCGAAGGGGAGTATGGGCTGAAGCCTTTGCCATCTTTCGAAAAGATCGAGTGCACGGGGCTGATCAAGATGGCGTCCATACCGGCACCCGAAAACCGCTCTACACAGTCGTACAGATCACCAAAATTGCCGAAAGACCGCGACGTGGCGCTGCGAAGAGCCGGAATCTGCACGCACACTCCCCAACACCGCCCAAGTGCGAGGTCAATGTTCTTCTTGAAGCTCGCCGGAGAGACCGCCAACCTGAATTCATGACCGTCAACGACGACATCGTAGTAGCCTGGTGCCGGGACCGGTGGGAGGTTGATCTCTACGGGAAAATCCCGGTGGCCTCCACCCTCCCCTCTCAGAGTCCCATGACGCGGAAGCACCACACGCGTCGGAATTCCCACTTCCGTCGTGACAAGGACAGGCGCTACGGCGGCTTCCCGCTGACACCTCTCGACACTGTTGGCCGTTTCCCTGTCAGTGCTGCACGGATATCCCAAAGCCGTCGCGATCGCAATCAAAGTTGCGTCGGTGACCTCATTCATCTCGCCATTGACGTCCCGCCAGGCACGCTCAATTCCGAGGTACGCCGCTAGACGAGCTAAAGCGGTTTCATGCTGATCTGCGACTTGCATGACGCGGGTCCATTGCGGTGTTAGCCAGGGCAATGTTACCCTTTCAGGCAAACGGTTTTAAGCTCGTCGGGGGGAAAGTAAACGTTTTCTTGACCCGCTTGCTCGAATGAGGTTCAGTCCTCTTCTAATCTGGAGCGAACGCGTTGACAACGATGTCTGCCTTATTCTCCGACGTCGACGGAACCCTACTTACGGGCGATTACGCATTGCCGCAAACTATTGTCGAGGCATTTGCGCTGCTGCGTAGGAAATCTATCCGGCCGGTTGTAGCGACGGCCCGTTCTCCCAAGGGGGTCGCCGCAGTATGTAGCGCTTTGTCCGTCGAATATGCCGTTTGCTTCAACGGGGGCTGGGTCGGTCGTCCTCTTCATGGCGAAACCCTGGCCTCGCAGACAATCCCGCGGCAGATAGCGTTGATGGCAATGTCGGAAGCGAGGAGGCTAGGTCTTTCCGCAATGTGGTATACCGCCGATGGCATCTTCACGGATCGAAAAACACCTCTGAGCGAGCGCGAGGCGATTATCACTGGAGAATCAATCCATCAAGCATCCGTTCAGGGGGATCTTCCCGAAGAGCCGTTCAAGATCATGTGCGTCAAGGATGGGGCAGATGAGACAGGGTTCGACGTAACCGACCGATTGTTACCGCGGAGATTTCGCTTTGAAGCGGGCGACCAGCTCCTCGTCGTCGACAAAGCAGTCGAGGAAGTCGTTCCATTCGT